>DASQNU010000151.1:0-3941 GCA_035644815.1 Bathyarchaeia archaeon
ATGTATGGCGGAGAGAGTGGGATTCGAACCCACGCACGCCTCACGACGCCTAACGCATTTCGAGTGCGTCCCCTTATGACCACTTGGGTATCTCTCCAGAATATCCCGAAGCAAAAATAACTATAGCAAAAATATTTTCCCCACGCAAGATGAAAAATATGGGCATGCTTGATTTACATGCCTTCTTCCGGCAATATAGGAAGAAATCAAAGTAACTGACTAAATAAAGCGAGGAACCATATGAAACGGGAACGTTTGGATAAAGTACTGGCCAACATGGGCTTAGGTACGCGCAAGGAAGTAAAAGCGCTCGTGAAACAGAAATTGATTGAAGTAGACGGTGTGATTGCAACCGATCCCGGCATGCATGTCATCCCGGAAGAGCAGACGATCCTCGTCGAAGGGGAACCGCTGAACTACAAGCGCTGGGTCTATGTCATGCTGAACAAACCGCCAGGCGTGATTTCTGCCACGGAAGATTCCCGGCATGAGACAGTGGTCGACCTGTTGCCTATCGAATGGGCAGATAAGGTTCATCCGGTTGGCCGTCTCGATATTGATACCGAAGGGTTGCTGCTGTTAACCAATGACGGACAGCTTTCGCACAGTCTGCTTTCCCCCAAAAAGAAAGTGGACAAGGAGTATTATGCGAAAATTCGCGGGCAAGTCACTCAGCACCACATCGATGAATTTGCCAAAGGGGTTACCCTCGATGACGGCTACCACACCATGCCCGCCAAATTGGAGATCTTGTCCTCGGGCGAAGAATCCGAGATCAAGGTCACGATCATGGAAGGGAAATTCCATCAGGTGAAGCGCATGTTTGCTGCCTTTGGTCTGGAGGTTACCTATCTGAAACGATTGCGGATGGGCACGCTTGTGTTGGACGAGTCGCTGGAATTGGGAGATTACCGGGAACTGACCGAAGAAGAGCTTGCCGGTCTTCGCGGGGAATAGTCCCTGCCCTCTATACTAGTCAAAAAATGAACCCGGATTGGCACTCATGGCCCCGGGTTCATTTTCCTTTTTTGCGTAAACCGCGGAAGAAATCCTTCAGCAATTGGCCGCATTCTTCCTCTAAAATGCCTGAGACGACCGGCACCTGGTGGTTGAACCGGGGCTCATTTAACAGATCCATGAGTGTCCCCGCACAGCCCGCCTTCGGATCTGTCGCCCCATAGACGACCTGCTCCACACGCGACTGAACGATTGCTCCGGCACACATCGGGCATGGCTCCAAGGTCACGTACAGCGTACAACCGATTAACCGCCATCCACCCAGCCGCTCGCTGGCTTCCCGTATTGCGATCATCTCCGCATGCAGCGTCGGGTCTTTGCGGGTCTCTCGTAAGTTATAGCCGCGTCCGACGATCTCTCCATCCCGGACGATGACCGCCCCGATCGGCACCTCGCCGATTTCCGCCGCCTTTTGCGCTTCTTCGATGGCAGCCTGCATAAACCGCTGATGATTGTCCACTTGTTCGATTCGCCCTACTTTCCTTAACTCTGTTCATGACTACCTTACGATGACCTGCTTTCCACGTCAAATCCAAAACACGATATTCTAGCAAAATGATTGCTCTCCCCACCAAAATAGCCCATTTGGGTACGTTTCTCTCCTCCCTATGCTTGGCAAGAATGATGGGAGAGGAGGTGGTGTGCTACGAGTAAGCGATGTAGTGCGCTCATTCTGTTTTTTCTCTGTATTCTTTCTTCTTATGCTATCATTCATGCCCATGCCAATCTGATAGCCAGCACTCCGGAAAAAGGATCTCTGCTGTCCCAAGCTCCAGACCAACTGACTTTAACCTTCAGTGAGCCTTTGGAGATCGAGCATGTCACCGTAGAGCTTTATGATACCCATGCTCTCCCTGTACAGTTGCCGAAGCCGCGGCATATGCCCGGTAACGCTTCCGGTTTGACGGTTGACTTACCCGTGCTGAAAACAGGGGGGTATACCGTTTTGTATCGCCTTCTCTCCGAGGATGGCCATCCCGTGACAGGCACATACTCCTTTTCGATCGGAGAGCGCTTGATCCAACCCAGTCCGCCGAATGTAGAGGGCCATTCCTCCGCTGACTCCCTCCCCGCTCGGCTCATTCGCTTGCGTGCGGTGACCGAGGGCGTCCTAATAGTCGGAGCAGGCTGCTATTGGGTATGTCAGCTGTTGATCTGGCGAGGATATGCCCTGCCCGACGGCATTTCACGACGGTTCTTGCCGGTCGGGATGCTCTTTGTCCTCGCTTCCCTTTTTCTGCAGGCACTCTACTATTACGGCATGATTTCCCCTACACAACCGTCCTGGGTATGGGCATCGCCTTTTTTCCTGTCGCTCTTGGCGCAAGGCCTTGTATTATTGCTGCTGCTAGTGCCCGGCATGGTTCAAGGATGGTATCTGCTGCTGTCTTTTTTCCTGATCGCCATACAGGCGGCCAGCGGGCATGTGTGGGGCATGAACCCTTGGTGGCTGGCCCTTGTACTTCGCATGCTCCATCTCTCTGGCATTGCTCTCTGGCTTGGTACGCTTGGAGTCTTGCTGCTCACGATATGGCGGAAGCAGCTCACCGCTATGAACCATTCGCCTTCCTTTCGCCCTGTCCTGCTAACAATCCTGCTCGTTTCCTCTCTGGCTGTGATCTGCTCTGGCGTGCTCATGACGGCTGTACAAACAGACTGGGAAGCAATCATCTCCAGTCTTTCCGGGTGGAGTCTGCTGCTTGCCGGAAAAACATCGCTGCTGCTACTCATGCTGCTTATCGCCCTGCGACAGCATTTGCGCTGGCGAAGACAGGGGATCTTGCCTGGGCGGACACTGCTTGTATGGGAGCTGTTCTTCGGGCTGATTGCGACTGTATTGGGTGTATGGATGAGCCAGAGCGCCTATCCTCTGGCACTTGTTGGTTGACTTCAAACTTTTAAAAGGGAGTTTTTTCAAATGAATCGATTTCGCTTGCTTGTGTCTGTTCTTGCAGCTTGCCTGTTGTTTTCCTTTCCCGGCAGCATCTATTCCCATGTATCTGTTTATCCAAAAGAAACAACGGCGAACGCCTATGAAAAATACACGGTACGGGTTCCCGTAGAAAAAGCGGTGAGCACCACTGCCGTCAGATTGGATTTTCCGGTTGGAGTAAAGGTAAGTACCGTCATGCCTGTAGCTGGCTGGAGCTACGAATTTGCCAAGGATACGGAAGGGCGTTTTACTGGCATCACGTGGAAGGCTGCTGGTGAAGGGATCAAGCCCAATGAATTCATGGAGTTCTCCTTTGTCGGCAAAAATCCGGCGCAAACCACATCGCTTTCGTGGAAAGCCTACCAGACTTACGCGGATGGCTCGGTTGTGGAATGGACAGGCGCACCGGAGTCGGACAATCCTGCTGCTGTCACAACGGTGAATCCAGGGTCAGGTGATCACAAACATGGTCACAACGAAACTCCTGCGCATGATGAAAAAACTGTCGATATGGAGCCCGTAGAAACGGGTGGCCTGCTTACAAATGGGACTCTTCCACTCATTCTCTCCGCACTGGCACTTTTGCTTTCATTGATCAGCCTGTTTCGAAAACGGGCATAAAAGACTAGCAGCTGCATCATTATGTGTTTCCCGTTAAGATTTTGCTAAATTTCTGTGAGTTGTCTCTCTTTGCCCTCTTTTTGCCATATGGTTACTGTATACCAGTACATAGGGAGGGTTCCGATTCTAGGCGTCTAATCTGTGATGAAAAAGCAGTAAATTCCATACGATAAGAGTATCAAGTCCATCGATGCCGTTTTGATGGATTGATCGGAAGACTGACGGACTGATCCGTCTGCACCTTGATGAGGAGGGATGTAAGTGGGGTTAAGCTCAAAGGTCTTGCCATCAGGAGAATTCACCTGCTTTCACAGTCCGACAAAAGGGCGGCTAGATAAGGAAGCGCTGTTTACTGATCTGGAACAAACCG
>DASQNU010000152.1:0-15059 GCA_035644815.1 Bathyarchaeia archaeon
TTTTCTCTGACTACCCGAATCTTCCGGTGATATAATCTTCTGTCCGCTTGTCCTTGGGGGTTGTAAAAATCGTGTTCGTTTCACTAGCCTCCACAAGATGTCCATTCAGGAAAAAGACCGTATAATCCGAGATACGGGCTGCCTGTTGCATATTATGGGTCACGATAATAATGGTATAGCGGGATTTGAGCGTCTGAGTCAGCTCTTCTACTTTTAGCGTAGAGATCGGATCCAGGGCCGAAGTCGGTTCATCCATGAGCAGAACATCGGGATCAACTGCCAGCATGCGGGCAATGCAAAGCCGCTGCTGCTGCCCTCCGGATAACCCCAGGGCGGATTTTTTCAGACGGTCCTTCACTTCATTCCATAATGCAGCCTGCTGCAGGGAGCGCTCCACGATCTCGTCCAAATCCCGCTTTTTCTTGATCCCATGAATGCGGGGGCCATACGCAATATTGTCGTAAATCGACATGGGAAATGGATTCGGACGCTGAAAAACCATTCCTACATGCTTTCGCAGCTGGACGACATCTACCTGGTTGTCGTAGATGTTTTGCTCATCCACATAGACTTTGCCCGTAATCCTCACATTGTCGATCAGATCATTCATCCGATTCAACGTGCGCAGCAAAGTCGATTTACCACAGCCGGATGGTCCAATAAAAGCAGTGATAGACCCCTTCTTTACCGATAATTGTATGTCATGTAAGGCCTGGTTATCACCGTAGTACAAGTTCAAATCCTGAACGCGTATTTTTTCAGATGACAAATAGAACTCCTCCCCTACTCCGTTCCTTACCTTCCGCTTGAGCGTCGATACAAATAGCGAAATGGCAAAGCCAGGCATAAATTGATAATCAGAATGACCAATACAAGCAGGGCAGCAGATCCCTCTGCGATCTCTCGAGCGTCGGGAACCAATCCCTCGGACAAGACGTACCACAGATGAACGGACAAGGTCTCGCCGGAAGCGAAAATATTGAAATCGGGAGCAAAGCGGGAAACGGATACCCCTGCTGTGAAAATCAAGATCGCGGATTCCCCCAATGCCCTTCCGGCTACCAGCGTAATCCCGGTAATTAACCCCAGAAGCGAGGTGGGAAGCAGCACGGATTTGATCGTCTGCCATTTTGTTGCTCCTAATGCTGCGCTTGCCTCCCGGTAGGAACCCGGCAATCCTCGGAGCGTTTCCTCCGTGACCCTCACCAGAATCGGCAAGTTGAGCAGGGACAAGGATAATGCGCCTCCGATAATCGAAAATCCAAGTCTCAGCACCGTCACAAATACCAACATGCCAAACAATCCAAAGACGATCGAGGGAACAGAGGCCAGCATCTCCGTCGACAGCCTAATTAAATCGGTAAACCAATGCTTTTTGGCATATTCGGCTAACCATACGCCCGCACCAATGCCAAGCGGGATGGAGATCGCCAAAGACAAAAGCAGGATATAGAACGAGTTAAACAATTGTGGCCCCACCCCGCCGCCTGGCAGGATCTCTTCCGGCATGCCAAATACAAAACGAGGAGTGAGATGCGGCAGCCCTCGCGATAAAATCCGGTAAAGGAACCAAAACAAAATGCCGAGAATCGCCAGTCCAATAAACCAGAGCAAGACAGTCGCCACGCGATCAGACAACTTCCCCATTTAAACCTCCCTCCGCGAAGCAATTACGCGTATCAACAGGATCAACACGAGGGAAACCAGCAGCAAGACAAGTGACATGAGAAACAACGCATTGTTGACCGTACTGCCGAAAATGGAGTTCGGCATATCCTTTACGATCTCGGTCGTCAATACCGAGGTAGGACTTCCCGGCCCTGTTGGCAGCAAGGGAGCGTTCCCGATCACCATTTGTACCGCCATCGCCTCCCCGATCGCCCTTCCCATCCCCAGGATAATGCCGGTAAGGACGCCTGGACTGGCTGCAGGAAGCAATACAAGGCGGATCGTTTGCCAGCGCGTGGCCCCCAACGCGTAAGATCCTTCTTCCAACGAGCGCGATATCGTGCGCAATGCATCTTCGCTCACGCTCAGGATCGTCGGAAGGATCATGATGGCTAAAATGAGTGCCGCTGCCAAGACGCCAAATCCAGCCGTTCCCGTTGCCTTTCCAATCCACGGGACAAATACCGTGAGCCCTACAAGGCCATAGACAACCGAGGGAATCCCGACAAACAAATCGACGGCGGGTCGTAGAATCTCACGGGTCCACCGCGGAGCGTACTTGGCTAGGAAAATGGCTCCCCCTACGGCAAAGGGTACGGCGAACAGCAAGGCCAGTCCTGTTAAAATAAACGACCCTAAGATAAAAACGAGGGCGCCGTACCGATTTTCCAAGGGGGCCCAATCGGTGCTGAAAAAGAACTCCACTGGGCTCACATCGCGAAACGTCTGGACACCCTGCTTCCCGACAAACAGGATGATCGAAAAGATGATAATACTGACGAAGGTCGCGCTTGCGATAAAAACTCCTCTCATCAAGCGGTCAGTTCGTTTGGACATGGCCTTAGCCCCTTTTTCCACTATTTCTTGCCTTTGTTGACGGAGATAAATTTCAGCTGCTCCACGTAGGTGGTCTGGAATTCATCGGAGAGAATATAATCGAGGAACGCCTTTGTGTTCGCATCTGGTTCGCCCTTTGTGTACATATGCTCATAGGCAAACAGTTTGTACGTCCCGTTGACCACATTGTCAGGGGTATACTCGACTCCATCAAATTTCAGGATCTTTACGTTTCCAGTCGCATAGGGCGCGTCTACATACCCGATCGCACCGCTAGTCTGGTCAACTGCCGTACGCAAAGAACCCGAGGAATCTTGCACGATCGACTCCTTGGCAAAGTCTTGCCCCTCCGGAAGGACGAGCTGCTTGATCAGTTTGCGGGAGCCCGATGATTCCGCGCGACCGATAATGGTGATCTTTTCATCCTGTCCGCCTACTTCCTTCCAGTTTTTAATTTGACCTGTAAAGATCTTCCCGGCCTGTTCTTTTGTCAGATTGTCGACTGTCACGCTATTGTTGACGATCAGGACGAATGGGGCGATGGCTACTTGGTGATCAACCAAACCGGGGAACTCGTCGCCAGCTTCCACGTCTGAGTTTCCGATGTTTACGGTGCCTTCGGAAACCTGTTTGAGTCCGGTTCCGGAACCTCCTCCGGACACGTCGACGGTCAGATTCGGATGCAGCTTTTGAAATTCGTTTGCGGCTTGCTTCACCAATGGGAGCAATGCGGTAGAGCCGGATGCGGTGATTTTACCGGATAGCTGCTCGCCTGCTGGCGCTGGAGCCGCTCCTTGATTCCCGCCTGGCGCAGGTTGATCGTTTTGTCCGGTTCCACAGCCTACCAGTAAAAGACCGGTTAGCAAAATGGACATATAGTGATATCGTCTCTTTTTCACGTGTCATCCTCCTTTATCCAATGAATACAATCTTGTTATTTCCTTGTATAGGAGACTGTATCCACGGAAAATGGGAGAGGCGGTTTGAAAGTTCATAAAAATAGTCGCTCTGTCTTTATGACAAAGCGACCAATTATACTGGGAGAATTAAAGCTCATCCCATATCAATTGCTGAATCACCTCTAAAGCCGGCATTGCAGGAATGGCACCCATTTTTGTCGTTGCTAGTGCACCGGCTGCATTTGCGAATCTCAGCATTTTTTCAATTTCGCTGGATGTTAGCAGTTCTAAGCACTCCTGATCGAAAAGCTGATATAGGATCGCGCCCATAAACGCATCACCAGCGCCTGTTGTATCAACCACATCGACAACATATCCCGCAACCATTCCAGTGATCTCTCCGAACCGATAAAAAGCACCTTTCTCTCCTAACGTCACGAGAATTAATCGTCTATTGGAGAGATCATCCAATACCTTCGTTCCTTCAGCCAAATCTTCTGTACCGGTCAGCAGCGTAAACTCTTCTTCGGACAATTTTACAATATGACTGTAGCTAATTCCTTCCCATATAACATCTTTGGCTTTCTTCACATCGTTCCACAATGGCTCTCGATAATTTGGGTCAAATGAGACGTGAATACCAAGTTCATTCGCATACCTGGCTGCCGTCAGTGTAGCCGTTCTACTCGGTTCGTCGGTCAGCGATACCGAGCCAAAATGAAAGATTCGCGTGCGCTTGATCATCTCCAGATTCAGCTCACTCTTCTCTAACATCATATCTGCACCTGGTTTACGATAAAAGGTGAAAGAGCGATCTCCATTTTGATCCAGGTGAACAAACGCCAATGTTGTGTGGAAGTTGTTAGTGAAGACTAATCCACTGGTATCGATTTTTTGTGCTTGCAAGGTATCCTTAAGAAAATAGCCGAATTGGTCACGGCCCACTTTTCCGATAAATGCCGTTTTCCTACCTAACTTTGATAGAGCAACAAGGACGTTAGCCGGTGCTCCTCCTGGATTCTGGCAAAACATGCAATTTCCCTTATCGTTTACGCCTGTCGGGGTAAAATCGATTAATAACTCTCCTACCGCTATACAATCGAACATGCAGCTCCACCTTACCATTATTTGAGATACTTTTCTTCTATTGATTCCGAAGTCGATCTAAAAGAACAGCTATAACGATTACAGCTCCCTTCACAACGAGCTGCCAATAGTAATTAACATCCAGCAGAGTTAAGCCATTACTGATTACACCCATGATCAACACGCCAATAATTGTTCCATGTATACGACCAACACCGCCGGTAAAACTGGTGCCTCCTAAAATGACAGCTGCAATAGCATCCAATTCGTAACCGATTCCAGCTGTTGGCTGCCCAGAAAATAATCTCCCCGCCAATACTACACCCGCCAGCCCTGCAAGTAAGCCACTAATGGAATAGACTGATATTAAGACACGTTTCACTTTGATTCCCGTCAAACGCGCTGCTTCCATATTCCCTCCAATTGCGTACACATGCCGGCCAAAAATTGTGTTTTTTAATACGAACATCATCACAAGGTAAACGATCAACATAATATAGATGGGAGTGGGAATCCCCAAAATAGAACCAGCACCAATAAACTTAAAAACGCTTGATTCCAGAACGATGGGGTATCCACCACTGATTACATAAGCTAACCCGCGAACATACGTAAAGCTACCAAGCGTGACAATAAAAGATGGAAGGTCTGCTTTTGCTGTGAAATAACCATTAATTGCTCCAACAACATATCCCGAAAAGATCCCAACCAACATAGCAATCAGCGGGTTGGCTCCTGCATTGGATAACATAACCGCGACTACTCCAGCCAGCGCCACGGTAGAACCTACAGAGAGATCGATCCCGCCCGTAAGGATTACCACTGTCATCCCAGCTGCCAAGATCGCAATGATTGATACTTGCTTCAATACGTTCAACATATTCCCCATATCCAGGAAATTGGGAGCGATAAACGAAAGTAACACACACATCATGAGCAAAACAATGAGCATTCCGAGTTGATTCCAAACATTCATGAGTTTGTTCGTTACGGTAAGGGGATGAGAAGAAGTGGGTTCTAACTTTGCGTTCATTGTACCTCTCCTGTCGCATAATACATGATTTTTTCCTGAGTGGCTTCTATTCGTGGAAGATTAGCTTTTATTCGCCCTTCATGCATGACGAGAATGCGATCGCTGATGGCTAAAATTTCAGGTAGTTCAGAGGAAATCATCAAAACAGCCAACCCATTTTTCGCTAAATCACAGATAATCTTGTAAATCTCGGTCTTGGCACCAACATCTACACCACGTGTTGGTTCGTCGAGCAACAGAACTTTTGGTTGGATTGACAACCAGCGAGCGATGACAACCTTTTGCTGGTTTCCCCCACTTAAATGAACGACTTTTTGATCCGGAGAAGAGACCTTGATCCCAAGCTCCTCGATATACATTTGGGTCGCCTTTTGTATGCCTTTCCACTCTAAAACTGAAGCCTTGCAATATTTTCTCAACTCTGCCATGAGAATGTTTTCTTTCACCGACAAATTCAAGAAGAGGCCTTGATCTTTTCGGCTTTCCGGCACTAGGCCAATCCCATTGTGAATAGCATCAATTGGGGAACGAATGACAGCTTTTTGCCCATTGATGAAGATTTCTCCTGTTGTTTTTTGTGACGCTCCAAAAATGATACGTGCCAGCTCTGTTCGACCCGCACCCACTAATCCGGCTACTCCAACTATCTCTCCTGGGTAAAGCTGGAGAGATACATTTTTCACTACATGTTGGTCTGAAACATCGCAAAGCTCTAGGATCGGCTCTTTCTGCTTGAACACAATCGCTGCTGAACTCTGTTTCGCAAAAAGCTCACCCATTTCTCTGCCTACCATTTGCTTCACGAGGTTCTCCGGATTGGTTTCAGTGATGGGACAACTGCTTATCCATTGACCGTCTCGAAGAACGGTACACCGATCAGAGATCCGGAAAATTTCATCCATCCGATGCGAGATGTAAACAATAGCTACTCCCTGTTTTTTCAAGTCCTCAATTAATAAGAATAATTTGTCAATTTCCTTATCTGTAAGGGATGCTGTTGGTTCATCCATGATCAATATTTCTGCCTGAAAGGAAAGTGCTCGAGCAATCTCGACGATTTGTTGCTGGGCGATACTTAGACGAGAGACAGGTGTTCGTGGATCCAAGTCTGACCCAATCTTCTCCAACACTTGTTTCGCGCGAAGTTCAATTTGCTTCCAATCCACCATTCCGAATTTATTTTTGGGCAATTTAGAACCTAATAAGATATTTTCTCCAACCGACAGATTCGGCGACAATTGAAGCTCCTGATGAATGATACTGATTCCATTCAGCCTTGCCTGAAGTGGATCGTCCCATTGCACCTGTTGCCCCCGATAGAACAACCTGCCCTCGCTCTGTTTATACACTCCCGACATTATTTTCATTAAGGTAGACTTTCCAGCTCCATTTTCGCCCATTAAGGTATGAACTTCTCCCTTGTAAATGTCGAAAGTGACATCCTTAAGTACAGGAATTCCAGAAAAGCTCATGCTAATTCCTTGCATACTGAGAAGAGGAGCTTTCTGGTTATTACCAGGTTCATTTGTTATGGAATACTCTTTTTGCAAGGTGTTCATACGGTTCCTCCTCTCCTTGCCTAACGTTGATGAATGATGAGTAATGTGGTACCAGTTACAGTACCACATGTAAAATTGCATCGTATGAAGAGGGACTTACCAGCCTTTGTAACCGCCAACATTATCCTGTGTAATTAATTCCACAGGAACTTTAATAAGCGGATCAACCTTTTCACCATTCAGGATCTTTACACCAACATCTACAGCTGTTTTTACCATTTCATTGGGGAATTGGGCAGAAGTTGCCGCGAAGTTCTTCTTCTCTTGTAATGCCGTTACGGCCTCCGGTGCTCCGTCTACGCCAACGATAAAGAATTCCCCACTCCGACCAGCTTGATTCGTTGCAATATCCACCCCCAAGCCTTCTGGATCGTTAATCGCGAAGACCGCTTGTATGCTCCCGGATGGATTCGCTTGCAGAATGGTTTCCATCACGGATAATGCTTTTTCACGATTCCCTTCTCCATTTTGTTTCGCAATCACTTTGATTTCGGATTCTTTAATCGCATCTTCAAAGCCAGCGATACGGTCCGTTACTGCAGTTACGGGTGGACCATCGATAATCGCAATGTTCCCTTTACCGTTTAAACGCTTGACCACATATTCACCCGCCAGTTTACCCGCCATGTAATTATCCGAAGTGACAACGGAGTCAACTCCACCTTCAGCGCCTACATCGACAGCAACAATCGGAATATTAGCCGCTTTTGCCTGTTGAACAGCAGCCGCAATCCCTTTGGAATCAACAGCATTCAACAAGATAATGTCTACTTTTTTGGTTATGAAATCCTCAATTTGTGCTGTTTGTTTTGCTAAATCATAATCAGCACTCACGGTAATAATTTCCGCATTGTATTTCTTTGCCGCTTCTTCGGCACCTTTGGACATAGCAACAAAAAATGGATTACTAAGTGTCCCAAGGGTTAGACCTATTTTTAATTTTTTATCGGAAGGTGCTTCCTGTGCATTTCCCTGTGCAGGTGCAGCATTAGAATTGACAGGTTGGTTATTCGCACCTGAACAAGCAGCCAGTGCAACCGTAATTAACATGACAAATGCGACCCATGTGCGTTTAAGAAATTTACCCACAACTTTCCCCCCTGATATATAATGAAATTATCAACAATTTTTTGGGACCTATTCGACTGAATTTACTTGAAATCACCTCACACAAGTGATTTTTGCGTAATGTCTGCCAACATTACTCATGAAGTTTTTTCTTTCGAATAGGCATCCCCCCTTTCAATCAGATAGCTATTCTTTTACAAAGATTTTGAAGTTTGCGGATTTTGGGAACTCTCTCTGATCATTAAAGTGGAAGGTAATTCACATCTTTCCGAATGAAGTTGTTTTTCTTCAGCAAGGTGTTGGATGAGATGATGAGCTGCTTTCCATCCGATCTTATAGGTTGGTTGTTTCACAACTGTAATCGTAGGAGTAGTGATTAATGTCCAATCTGCTTCCCAATCCTGGTCCTGATAACCAATCAAGGCGACATCATCCGGATAACAGATTTTTTGAGTCTTCAGATAATCCAAAGCACCTAGTGTCATCAAACTATTTGTTACAAATACAGCCTCTGGTGGGTTTGAAAGCTTCAAAAGTTGTTCCATCGCACTTTTTCCCCCATTAATTCTGGAGTGACCGGCCACGATATACTCTTCTTTTACCGGGATGTGATGCTCCCGCAAACATTTCAAATATCCGTTTAAACGTTCTTTTGTCGTTGAAATGCTTAAAGAACCCACAATGATTCCGATTTTCTCATAACGTTGACTTATCAGATGTTTGATTGCTTGATAAGAACTCGTTTCATTATCGGAGGTAACCAAAAAGCCATCGAGATAATCAGGTATCCTGTCGATAAAGACAGTCGGAAGCACTAGTTTCTTGAGACTTTCTTCCGCCTCTTTTCTTCCGGTAGGGGAAAAGATTAACCCATCGATTTGCTTTCGAATCAACACATCGAGATATTCTTGTTCTTTTAGATAATCTTCATCGGTATTACACAAGATGACATTGTAACCGCTTTCTTTTGCGGCATCTTCAATTCCCCGAATGATTGTTGAAAAAAAGGGATTGGAAATATCGGAGATCAAAACGCCTATGGTATCTGTTTTCCTTGCTTTTAAACTTTGGGCAACTGCGTTCGGCGTATAATTCAGTTCTTCGATTACCTTTAGAACTCTTTGCCGCGTTGCTTCTTTTACGACTTGTTTGCCACGGATAACGTTGGAAACGGTTGCAATTGAGACCCCAGCAATATCAGCTACTTTTTTTATGTTCATATTCATTCCTCATTTATTAATTTAAACGTTTAAATTGTTACAGAAAAAAATTTAAACGTTTAAATTTTAATTCGAATGTTTTGGGTTTTCTGATAATTACAGATACTATGGTAAATTGCCAAGTAAAAGATGTCAATTGTTTATTCATAAAATTTCCCATTTAAGTGATCTTCTACCCATCGCGGTATCCTGCAGGCAGGGAAATATATCTCTGTCTTGGCTTCTTGTCCGCTTTCTCCCTTTACAGTAAGATACTATCATATTGATGACCATACCCTCTTATCGGATGTGATTACGTTGAATCTTGTCTCCATTCTGATTATTTTTTCAAGCACGATTGTCATTACAATCCTTTGGCTGCAATTGGGCTTACCGGATGATACAGGAAGCATGATTGCGCTATGGCTGGTTCTCGCCTCGATCTCAATCGCTCTTCAGCTTGGCTATACTCTGTATTTACTTTATCGTTCTACCAATACGACACGTGTAGAAAAGTTTGTTCGAAGACATAAAAAACACCCTTACTACGCCTATGTGCTGGCCTATATAGAAGGAAACCTGCAGGAACAAAAGCGTCATTTGGAAAGAATGAAAAGCAGCGGCAAATACGGACAAGTAAAAGCACTCGGTTTAACCAGCATTTATTTGGAGGAAGGGAATGTGCCTGCCGCCAAAAACGAAGCAGCTCACATTAAAATCCCTGACGCCGCTGCCTATACGCAGGCTTTGATTGCACTGCATGAAAAAGATTGGGACAGCTTTCACCATTGGCAACAAAAGGTAACGAGTAAACCCTTATCTATCGTGCTACAAGCGGAAGAAGCATTTGCAACAGGGAATATGCCCGAAGCCGACCGCCTGGCAGAGGAAGCGATCCGCCATGCTTATGGATTGCAGCGTCTTTTGCTAATTCGTGCGAGAGAACTTAAACAAAAACAAACCGAACATCGGAAAACGTACTTCTGACGCTCTATTAAACCCTTGTGCCGTTTTTCCACTGTTGATACAGACCAGCTTCAATATCAGGCTGGGAAAAAGTTGCTGGAGATAGTCTTTTATGTTCATTGTACATCTCCGTTCCCTTTCCATAGTCCTCGGCTGCCGTAGGTGAGTTCTGTCAGTATGAATGAATGCTCCCATGTCTTTTCCACAGGATTACATCTTTGTTTCCTTCTTGGGAGAATCATCCGTAGCAAAATACCCTCCCATCAGGCTGAGAACAACTACTAGACCTGATAGAATATAGGTGTATTCAAAGTTCTGGAAAAAATAATATTTCATAACTAGCAGGACCATCGCTAATACGATAGCAATTTTGCCAACCCATTGTTTCTTCACTATTTAATCCTCCGTGTACATAATCTTTGGCTGTGGAACGAGAAATCCTTCATGATATCTATTACGTTGGTCCAGCCTTATCGTTTCATTATTCTCCCTTCACCGGCTTACATAAAAAATCCCCCCATTAGATCTATGGAATCAGATCTGCTTCTAATGAGAGGTTTGATCCTGCACAATCGCTTTTATTCCTTTTGGAGTGGCGGGGCAATGGCGGCAACCGCTTCGATCTCCACCAATTGGTCTGGATATCCTAATACGGTGACGCCGGACAAGGTGCTCGGGACATCATGGTCTCCAAATTGCGTGCGAATGACTCTCCAAGCCACTACCAAGACATCCCGGTTATTTGAGGCGACAAGCACCCTCGTATACACGACGTCTTGCAAGGTGGCACCACTGGCCTTTAACGCTTCCTTTAGATTCTCCACACAAAGTCCTGCCTGCTGCGCAAAATCTCCAGGATAAGGCACTTGTCCGTCTTGATTGAGCGGGCAGGCTCCAGCCAAAAAGATTGCATCCATTCCTGCGGGCACTAAACTCGCGTAAGCGTAATCTACGGAAGCCATTTCCGATGAATGAATCAATGAGATTTTTCTGTTCATGTCCATCCCCCATTCTTTTGAGATCGTGGGAAAATACCTGGCAAACGGATATAAAGTCATTTTATCACGCATGGGTTCCGTTTTTTGGAATTTATTCCTCAATCCTTTTCCTATCATCAAGCAAAGGCTGCCGGTGCGGGTACCGACAGCTTTTCTCCACAACTTAATATCCTCTCCATCATATACTCTCGATAGTATCCCTTTATACAGTGACTTCCTGGTTCCCCCAAAAACGTCCGCAGCACCTTATACACCTCGCCCTTTTCCCCCAAATTTTTTATTCGTGATTATATCCTAAAAAAGCGGCGGTTACAGACAGTATTGATTGTAATGACCGACTGATCTCCAAACCGGTCCTGGCCTTGTCTGACGCAGTGCAGGCACGTCAAATCTCGTCTCCTTGTTTGAGGCGATATCCAAAGTATCCGATTCCAATGCGCTTGGCACGCAAAACGTTTTGGCCGCTACCGAAGAGCAATTGGCAAACATTTTCCTGTGTTGTCTCGAATGGCTGGCGAGGTTCTGCTCTCAAATTGGTAATATGGCCGTACTACATTAGTATGGCTGGTTTTCCAATACTCTGCAATCTCTCCAGTGAATTCATCCACTTTCTTTTGAACCTCTTCTCGCCCCCCCCCTGTCGTGAATCTGGAAATCTTCAGAACCCGCTCATCAAAGATACAATTAAAAAAATCGCCGAGTTCATCTCGACGATTTTCTCAGCATCTCTCGAAAATACAGTGGCTTCCTGCTTCCCAAAAAACGTCCGCAGCGCCTTATAAACCTCGCCTTTTTCCCGAATCACAATGTATGAATTTGGGATAGCGAATGTGCCGGTAAATACCATTTTTTTATGTTCAAACGAGGTCGGACATTTTTACGTCCGGCACTATTTGCTTAATGGCATCGCAAAATGGTTTCTTGTTTCTTTGGGGTTGACACCGGCATTCACTGTCAAAGATTATGCGGCGCATAGATACGTAAAAATAACTCGCATCAGTTCAGTTTCATTACGTTAGAAAGTTGGGGCGTTTTGCGCAACAAATGCATGTTAGGTTGAAGCCTATTCCCTGAGTTGGGTAAACGCATAGAAATATAAAGTACCCAATACCCAGGAGGAGTTCAGATTGTAAATGTACAAATTTAGACATAATCGATACTTGATACTACCATCTGTTGTCCTCCAAACAAATACGGGGAACCATCACGAATATGAGGAGGAGTTTTATGGCAGATGCATTCGTTGCAAGGTCGTTAGATGAAATTCGTTTTTGGTCAAGAATTATGAAGGAACACTCTCTGTTTCTTCGGTTAGGATTCAATTGTGATGATACGCAATTGATTGATGAAGCAAATCGCTTTTATGCTATTTTTGAAAACATCGAAAACCAATCTCGTGCTTTCACAACAGACGTTGATCCGCGTAGAATTGTTGAATTCAATAATGTTGTTCATAATGCTGTTTGCCACATTTACGTGTTTAAACGTCGAGTTCTCGGCCTCATTTTGAGATGTCAAATCGGCGGAAACATCCTGCCGCTGCTGGTAGACCATGTAAGTCGAGAAGCTGCATACTTTATGCGACGTCTTGAGCAACTAAATACGGGCACTCTCGATCCACTACCGGATGCTATTATTAACGAAAATGTGTTTTTCCTAAAAATAATGGCGGACCATGCAAAGTTCATTAACCATTTGCTTGATCCATCTGAACGAAAACTTGTAGAGCAGGCACGTGAATTTAGTCACGATTTTGATCAACTGGTATTTCAAGCCATTGATCTTGATTCCATGAAGCCGCAGTCCCAAACACAGCCATTGTTGAGCCAATTTGTGGACCAGAACCGAGTTTCGGTGCGGCAATTGCGTGACTTCAAACGGACTGCTCGTGAACTGATTGAAGCGTGCCGTATCAAAAGTATTATTCCACCTCTACTGGCGGATCACGTTTTTAGAGAAGCATCACGTTTTCTTGAAATACTTGATGCATTTGAAGCAGCGTTGTCAGGAGACTTCGGCCCTCGACAGGAAATCATAATGGAATCCGGCATGCTTTGATAACTAAGCCGAGAAGGATTCGTATAAATAATGAAGTGCACCCTTAAGGTAGACATTGGAAAAACTCCCTAGGCAAATCCATGTAACTTTGATCTTAAACCAGTCAAGTAGACATAAAAAACAAACCATAGTTATGCAGCCTGAGTTCGAAATTCAATCGGACTCAGTTTTTTTATTGGATTTGAAAACGGTGTTGGGTATAAAAATTGATGTAGCTGTGAAGCGATTTTTCAACTTCTTCATCAGTTTTAAATGAATTTGTACATAGGCATTCAGCGTTTATATGCTGCTCTTTATGAAAGCTACCACGACGGGTTTCGGAATTGACGAAGTATCCGAGATTATTAAGGTACTGTGCAACAGTTCTGTCTCTAACAAAAATCATGCATGATGAGTGAAATCCGAAGGGGAATTGCCTCTTCGGATAAGCAAGTGTCGCCAATAATCAAGCCGTTGACCTAATCGTCAACGGCTTATCTTTACACTACACTCTCTTCCTTTTTCCCAAAAAACGTCCGCAGCGCCTTATATACCTCGCCCTTCTCCCGAATCACACAATGCATGAATTTCGGGTCGCGAATGTGCCGGTAAGCCGACATCAGCGTCGAATGCCGATTATACTGATTAACCTCGCCATACCCAAACATATTGCAGCGATCAATCAGCTCCTTGACCAGCTTGACGCACCGTTCATTATCAGAGGTGAGATTGTCACCATCCGAAAAATGAAACGGATAAATATTGTATTGCGACGGCGGATAGCGTGCATCAATGATCTCTACCGCCTTTTTGTAAGCGGATGAGCAGATCGTTCCCCCGCTCTCCCCTTTGGAGAAAAAGACGTCCTCCGTTACTTCCTTGGCCTCGGTATGATGCGCGATAAACGTCATTTCCACCTTTTCATATTTGGTCCGCAAAAAGCGAAGCATCCAGAAGAAGAAGCTGCGGGCGATGTATTTTTCGAAAACGCCCATACTTCCCGACGTATCCATCATCGCGATAATGACGGCATTGGAATGTGGCTTGACGATTTCCTCCCATGTCTTGAAACGAAGGTCTTCGTCAGTAATGCCGAGTTCAAAGTCGTCGTACCCCGCCAATGCGTTGCGCCGGATGGCGGACAGCAGCGTGCGCCGTTTGTCGATATTGCCCATCAATCCCTTTTTGCGTACATCATTGAAACGTGTTTCTTCTACAATAATCGTCTGGTCGTCCTTTGGCCGCAGATTCGGCAGCTCCAGCTCGGCGAACAGCATGGTTTCCAGCTCTTCCACCGTGATTTCCGCTTCGTAATAATCGACGCCCGGCTGATCGCCCGCTCCTTGCCCTTTGCCGGGACCGTCTGCCGGTTCTCCATCCTTGGCGACGACATCGCCTACCTTGCTGTCCCCTTTGCCTTGGCCAGCATGCTTGCCTTTTTGAAAATTGTAGCGAAAGCGATATTCATCGAGTGAACGAATCGGAATTTTGACCACATCCCGACCGTTGGACATGATGATGTTTTCCTCACTCACAAGCTCGGGAAGGTTCTTCTTGATCGCTTCCTTCACTTTCTCTTGATGTCTGGCTTGATCCTGATGGCCTTTGCGATGAAGCGACCAATCTTCCCTGGAGACGACAAACGATGATGAGTCTTCCATGCAACCGCCTCCCCCTACTGGCGCCATGACGCCGGATTTATCGATTCA
>DASQNU010000153.1:0-25219 GCA_035644815.1 Bathyarchaeia archaeon
GCTTTTCCGATAGGCTTGAGCGACTCTGCTCCCAGGAACGGGGACAAATCCGGGAAAAAACGGTTCGTACTTGCTGAAAGATTCGGTCAGTACGGTCGGGCTGACGTTGTTGATGCGGATCCCTCGGGGCATTTCAATCGCCGCTGCCTGCAGAAAAGCTCTGACGCCTCCACTGGCCATCGCCGCCGAAATGCCCCCCACAATCGGATCATCCATGATGACGCCGGTCGTTAACGTAAAACTGCCTCGATCATTAACTGCATCCAAGCCGAGCAAGACCAAATTAACTTGCCCTTTTAATTTGCTTTCAATGGCAATCTCGTTTTTCTCGGGTGTTAGCTCCGAGAGACGACCAAAGTACACGTCTCCCGGTGTGCTGATGACAGCATCGACCTTGCCCACGGATTCGTACATGGCGGAGATGCTTGCTGGTGAAGTCAGATCGACCCATACATCCGCGTTGCTCCGTCCTGCTGAAATGATTTCATGTCGGGACTCCAGTTCATTGCGAATGGCACTGCCAATAGTGCCATTCGCGCCTATCAACAAAATTCTCATCCTTTTTATAGCTCCTTCATACGAGTACAGGGTATATTTCTACTTCACTGATAGGGGAATTAATGCCCACTGTGTTCGGTACTTTCATTGTTTAGCGGCGCTGGAATACCGTGATCAGCAGCATGATTTCCTCCACTGCCATGAGCACCTCCATGGCCTTGCCCATCCTGGGATTCGATCTCAATCAGATGATCGAGGTCCCCCTGCTGCTCGGCAGAAACCCACTTTTCATCTCCCACAATAAACAGGTGATTGTACGGCCCTTCCGTTGGCTCTTTCTTGTAATGAGGCTTCAAGGTCGTGAGGTAGTCATGCAGTTGCTTGGGAGCTTGCTCTTGCTCTGTCAGCAATAACGGAGCAT
This sequence comes from Bathyarchaeia archaeon, assembly GCA_035644815.1. GTDB lineage: Bacteria > Bacillota > Bacilli > Brevibacillales > Brevibacillaceae > Brevibacillus_F. The sequence goes on from DASQNU010000153.1 coordinate 920, forward strand.
GCTTCCCGCGATGAGCAAAAGAAGAAGTCGGGATCGCTTCCTTCACATTCGCAACATTGGCCAAGACAAGCCCGTGACCGGGATTCGTAATCCCCCAGCCAAAACCGGTTTGCGGATCTTTATAAATGGCAAACGCAATCGCATTGGCAACCGGGTCATTTCCTGCAATCCGCACTACTTTCCCATACGCCTGCAGTTCTTTTTCTACGGAACGATCGATGATAGATTCAGGTCCGAGCAGATAAATGGTTGCTTTGCCGTTCCGCTTTTTCAAAGACTCCACAGTCGCCTGCGGTACACTGTCCTTTGTCACGTAGAGGAGAGGCTCCGGCATATGAGAGATCCAGTTGCCCGCCGGCACCGCATACTCCGGAGATTCAGAGGTAGAAACCACGACGGAGGCAGGAAGACTGCCGCTTACTTCCCCATAGAACTGATCAATCGCTGCCGCTAGCTCCTCCGGCTTTTCCCCGCTTATTTCCTTGACCTTAAAATGGCCGGACAGTTCTTTGGCAACAGTAGTGTCCATACCGATCGCGATCACTTGGGTACCGTCACTTGCCCCCTGTGGATGAAGGCGCATCAATTCGTCCATCACCGCTTGGGATACTTTCCCCTTTTCTGTTACGAGAAGTGGGCCGTCGCTTGGATGGTGGACGAGATCCAGAGCGGCGAGCTGCGCCTGCCAGCTTTCTTTCGGAGCAAGGAGGACCACATTCGGCTTTGTCCCTGCTTTTGTTGCCGGCCAGATCATCCGTGCGGTGGAAATGGACAAGGCTTCCGCATCTTCTCCTGGAATTCGCGTTGTATTTTTAGTTGCTGCAAAAGACACGGCTTGCGCTGCTTTTTGCCCAGATGTCTGTCCATGTTCCACACTGGGATATACCGCCGAGCAGCCGGCAAGCATTAAGCTTGCGGACAACAATCCAGAACCGATCACGTATCTCATGTTTGTTTTTTTCATCGTTCATCTGCTCCTAACTAATTTCTTCGTTGTGGTTATATTACTATACCCCTGTATGGTATGTCAAACATTCATTTTTATTTTTATGATGTGCGATTGGCTTGCGGACTATCCATTCTCTTCCATAAGCAAAAAAAAACATCAAGCAGAAAATCGATAATCTCGACTTTCCGTTTGATGTTTTCACTTCATTTATTCTGTAATATCCGCCCATTTAAAGTCTTGGAAGCTCAGACTGTCGTGCAAAATGTCTTTTACTTTTGGATTCTGGACCCACATGTCTGTGTAGTAATAGACAGGCGCTACCGGCATTTCATCCATAAAGATCTTTTCCGCTTGTGCCAGCAGTTGCTTGCGTTTTGCCGGATCTTGTTCTTTTCCGGATTGGGTTAGCAAATCAGCGAATTGTTTGTTTTCCCAGAAGGTATTGTTGTTTCCGCCATTCTTTTCTTTAAACAATTCCAGAAAGTTGATCGGATCATTGAAGTCACCGGACCAACCAGCACGAGCAATCTGGAAGTTCCCTTGGTCGCGGGTTTCGAGGAACACTTTCCACTCTTGGTTGACGATTTTCACCTCAACGCCAAGGTTGCGTTTCCACATGTCTTGTACGGCTTCCGCAATTTTCTTATGTCCTTCGCTGGTGTTGTACATCAGCGTGATCTCTGGGAGCTTCGTGATACCCAGCTCTTTCATGCCTTCATCCAGCAATTTTTTCGCTTGATCCACGTCATTGTCTTTAAAATAATCCCCTTCGTGCACGGCCATGGTTGGAGGGATGAAGCCCATTGCTGGCAATTCTCCTGCCTGCGATACGTTCTCTGTGATCGTTTTGCGATCCAAGGCGTAGGTAAATGCTTTACGGATTTTTATGTTATTGAACGGCGCTTTATCCGTGTTGAAGACATAGTAGTAGGTACCAGCCGTTGGCTTGATCTGCAGCGTACCTGCCTCTTGCAGTGCTTTTACGGCATCAAGCGGTACGCCCCCCATTGGTTCACCTACAAGATCCAGCTCGTCATTTTCAAACATCGCCAACTCCGTGTTTTCGTCCTCTACCATGGAGATTTCAATCCCGTCTAGTTTTACCGCGTCTTTATCCCAGTAGTTCTCGTTCTTTTTCATCACGATTTTGGCTTTATGCTCCCATGTTTCCATGGTAAACGGGCCATTCCCAACGAACGTCGCCGCTTCATTGGCCCAGTTCGGGTTGGATTCGACCAGTTTTTTGTTAACCGGATAGTACGTGTAGAAGCCTGTCAGCTCCAGGAAAAACGGAGTTGGGTTTTCCAGCGTTACCTCCAGTGTCTTATCATCGAGCGCTTTTACCCCTACCTGATCAAACCCGACCTCTCCGTTATTCGCTTTCTCGGCGTTTTTAATGTAAAAGAGCTGGTAGGAATAATCGGAAGCTGTTTTCGGATCAAGTGCCCGCTTCCAAGCGAATTCAAAGTCATGTGCCGTTACCGGATCCCCATTGCTCCATTTGGAGTCACGCAGATGGAACGTATACTTCAAGCCGTCTGGAGATACATCGATTTTTTCAGCAACCGACTCGTGCGGCTTCTCATCCAATCCGGTGCGTGTCAAGCCATCGAACAATGCCCTTGCGACGGTACCTCCTGTCGTATCGGTAATGAGTGCCGGATCAAGACTCGGTGGTTCTGCTGTGGAATTGGTGCGCAGAACTTTCGGACTGCTGGCTTTGTCTGCTTGCTGTTGCTGTTGATCACCCGCTGCCGGCTGTGCAGCTTGTGGACCGCAACCAGTCAGCACGCTGGAAATGATGGTAGCGGTACTGAGCAATGCCACTAGTTTTTTGTTCATGACGATTTGACCCCCTATGCTTTGTTGTCTCGTTGGTCGCGAGCATGAGACATGTGGGCGAGACTGCCCCACCTCCCATTTCGCTAAATTTTCTTTATTTTCCAACGACGTTTGTGTCATTTTAGCAAGGGATGATAAATTAACGGTAAATTTTTAATTATCAAAAATAAATATTATGTTTAGGAAAATAAAACCCATTTGGTTTATGGCTCCAGTTTCATGATCGCCCCAAACATTTGCGAAGCGGTGGTAAAGCAGATATACGAGCAAAGCTCCGCAATCTCTTGCTCGTCAAACTCCTCCCGCAGCACTTGAAAAACGGTGTCATCGATATGCTGGTGGTTCTGCAGCACGATCGTGGCAAAAGCTACCGCCAACGACTCTTTTGTATCCACATGGGCATCGGCAGGCTTTCCTTTCGCCATGCAATACTCGCATCCATTGCCAAAAGCCAGCGTTCGGCGGACTTGCTCTTTTAGCTCTGGACTTAATCTGCCTGTACTTTCAAAGGTTTCTCCCATAGCATTCCAAGCGTTCAGGATCTCCGGATTGTGCCCCAGTAATCTTTGAAAAGGAGTTGCCCCCAGGGTAGAAAAAGGGATTCGAGCCATTCTGATTTCCTCCTCGAAAAATGTTTACCACACAGTCATTTCTATGTTATTAATTATTCGGGCGCATTTACATTTCGTTTGTTATCAAAATCACTTACCTTCTTTTCATTTGATACGATTTTTCATACGGAGGATTACAAATGGATAACATAGACGTCAAGATATTATCCGAGCTGCAAAATGACAGCCGGCTGTCTATTCGAGAGCTTGCGAAAAGGATCAATCTCTCAGCACCTTCTGTAGCAGAGAGAGTCAGAAAATTGGAGGATAAAAGGATTATTGAGGGGTATACGATTAAGATTAACCGTAAAAAAATGGGCTTTCCGATCGATTGCTTTGTCATGATTACCACTCGAAACGGGGAGCATGAACGGATCCGGCAATTGGTGGCTGACGATCCGCGAGTGGAGCTTTGCTATCGGATTTCGGGTGATGCTTGCTTTATCGTGAAGCTTACGGTGGAAACGCTTGATCAGATCGAACACTTTATTAATAAGGTAACTCCGTATGCGACAACCCGAACACAAATCGCTTTTTCTCAAATTCAGGTAGATACCGATGTTAGTCGATTGGTATTTGAGCAGACATGACATTTTGTTATCTCTATCGTTTTTCCCGGTAAAAACGATGTCCAAAGGAAAAGAGGAATCCCTATTGGCTCATCGCCGAGCGGATTCCTCTTTTGCTGTATTCAAAGATTTAGGCCTTGTAGGCAGGCGGTACACGAAGCCACTCATGCTTTTCCAGATACCGCTTTATAATTAATCCATGCATCGTTTTGCGCATCAATATCTTGGAGAATTGCAACCCTACATCAGCCCGAATGGATTCGGATAGACCTCTGGCGGCATATGCAACCCCTAACGCCAAATTATACGAGAGCAGATTCGCCATTTCTTCGTCCGTTAATTTCGCTCCCACCGGTATGTCCCGGTAATCGCCTAACGGTTTCTCCGGAGTAGTAGGAGGCATAGGGATCCCTTCTGCGGACAAAAGCTGTTTGATCTCTTCGCGAATAGGGATGTGGACCTCATCCTTTACGTTCTTGATGATTTGTTTCAATTCCGGATCTTGTGCGAGATTGAATCCGATTTCTTCATTGCGCATCGTTGTTTCCGTTCCCAACAGGAAAAACCATAAATTCGAGACCTCTAGCACATTCAAAGGCCTCTTCTCACCATCCATAAACTGTTCAAATGTTTCGTACATGAGTTTAAATACATTCATCTGTTTTCAACCTCACCTACACTCCCTGATTTCATCGTAACCATATTTTCTCCGAATAGGCAGCGAATCATGCTAATTGAAGTATTTATTTGCCAGCTTCTCCGCTGTCCGGGTTGCCAGCGCTTGCGTCGTCAGTGTAGGATTGGGACCGCCCAACGCATTAAAGAGAACACTGTTATCGGCTATGAACAATCGTTTGACCTGGTATGCTTCACAACGGTCATCCACAACAAAACCCATGCGCATCGTACTCATAATGTGAAACATCATCCCTGTTGGCCAATTTGACCAGGCAATCGTTTTGGCTCCAGCTTTCCGCAAGATTTCTGCTGCGATGTTCACCATTTGTTTGCGTATTTTTGCGGATCGGGTAGTTGGGGAATATTGTATGACAGGAACAGGCCCATGCTCATCACGTACTGTCGGATTGATCGTGACGCCGTTGCGCTGATCCACATCATCGTGAATACTAATCAAAATGGTGAGTGTTTTCCGGTAATCTGCCATGATCTCTTTTAATAGAGGACCTGCCAGAATACCCTGTACGTCCCATGGGTCGTTTCCCCTAGGCGGATGCAGAAATCCGTATCCGGACTCACTGACTCCATAGGATAACATAGACATCAAACCTGGGCTCATCCCCACCGAAGTCAACATCCCTAGTCCCGGATAGTCGAGTCTTGCCGCTAAATTCTGTCCAACGAAGGGATTGATTTCCGGGCTGCCTACTATGGCCAGCAAATCCTTTTCATCAAATACCCCAGAAATCCAGTCCATATAATGATTCGTCAATCCTTTTCCCACCCACGGATTTTGCGGCAGCTCAGAATTTAACCACAACCGCGGAGTTTCAATGGTACCCGCTGCCATCACGACAACCTCTGCTCGCAGCACCTCCACCGCACCTGTCCATGTATCCCGGATTTGCACACCGATGGCGCGCAATCCCTCGGACGGATGCGACTCCGTTAGAATTTTGGTGACAAAGGCATTGGGACGAATGGTGACATTACCGGTTTGCAGCGCAAGGGGGACGTAACTGACATTCGTCGAGCGTTTGGCAATCTTATCGACGGAAGGGCCATGGGGACAACCGTTGATGCAGTGACCTGCCAGCGTGCAGCCCTCCATCCACGACAGCTGCTCCATCGGAACATGGGGATTCATTAAATGCTCATTTGGCGGCAAAATGGCGTTTGGATTGGGACGGTAACCGGGGCTCGTCACATTCAAGGTGGGAATCAGCGACCAGCCTGCCTTTCTGGCCCCATAATAAAACATTTCTTCCTTTGCCGTCGTGGGTGCAAAGGTTACGGGCAGCGTAGCCTCGACCTTCTCATAATAAGGGATCAGCTCTCGGTACGAGATAGGCCATATGTGATCAATGGCGATGGGGTATGCCCGGGGAGAATTGCCCGTGTAATGCAAAGTGGTGCCTCCCACACCGGCTACCTGCATGACTGTCCCTTTTTGCATGATATTGCGAAACCAAGGTGACTGTTTGCGATCTGCTGGTCCCCACCGAAAGCGTCCTTCGATGAGATCATTCATGTTTTCTTCGTATTCATTCAGTAGCTTTTTATAGAGAATGACATCCAAATCAGCAAAATCCGAGCTGTATGTGGCTCCCCGATGCACGTTGGGATTCGGCCACTTCCTATTTCCATACCAAGGACCCGCCTCCAAGACCAGCACCTTGACTCCTCTTTCTCCCAGCTCCTTGGCAACAACCGCTCCCCCTCCGCCCGAACCAATTACGATGACATCCGGGTTCATCATCGCGTTTACCCTTCCTTTGGCGGAAATTTCAGCAGATACCCCCGAAGCGCACGATAGCCGAGTGAGCGACCAGGGTAGCCAATCTGAATCCAGCTAAGAGGAAAACATTCGATTTTCCTCTCATCAGGCGGGAATAGTCGGGTGGTTCCATACCCGCTCCATTCGGAATAGAACCCGAACATCGCAAGCAGGTTGAACATTACCGTGACATTTTCAACAAAGGCAGAGTTGTTTGTATACGGAGGAGGCAGGCTTCCGAGATCAATATCAAGCATACTTAGCCTGTCGACAGCCCGTAATCGGTCACATCGCGATAACGTTGCAAACGGACCGCCACCCGGAAATGCGTAAACATCAAGAGGCTCCAGTGCTTCCCCGCTCTGGATAAATTGCACGGCTGCTGCATCCAGCAATTGTGCAGCTGCTGTCGCTGGGGTTGTGTCGAGCAAGTTTTGTCCAGCTAATGGGGAGACGGAGAAATCGAGTTCCTGTATGACAAATTCATGTACAAGCAATTCCAAAGCTCCGACCGATTCCGATCCGATCGTGGCGCCTGTGGCGACGAGGTCAGGAGTAGCGGGTATCAAGGCATCGACAAACGCTTGAAACGTAGCGCGTGTATACGTGTCAATGTTTGTAGAATTCTCTCTAGATGAAGCCATCCGCCTCACACCCTTGCAAAGGAGTTATCACCTCATCTTATTGTGAATGTTCATTTTGTATGCCGTTACAAGAAACTTCCAGTCCTCCATAAAAGGAACCCAAAGGTTAGGTCGTCTCCGTACAGCCAAGGGATGATACGAAACCGCCGTTTTTAGCCCATGAGAGGTATGCCACTTTTGCCTGAGACTTTTTACTTCTGCGTCCTGATTGGCGAAAAAAGACTGGGTTGCTACGTTCCCTAAACAAAAGACAATCTGTGGGAACTTGTTCTCCAGTTGGACGAGCAAGTGCTGCATGCAAACCTCTCTCGCGTGTACTTTATCGTAAGCTTTGGTTGGACGACGCTTCAGCACATACGTCACGTATAAGTCTTCTTTGCTAACCCCGGCAGCATGAGCGGCCTTCTGCAGCGTTTCCCTTGTTCCACAAACAAACGGGTTTCCATCACGGTCTTCTCTTGCTCCCGGATTGTCCAACAGGATCATGATCGGTGCATCTGGGTTTCCTTCTCCCCAGATCAGACGAGATCCATGTGTGTAGAGGCCGCAGTCGGTGCAGTTTTCGATGCCATGTGGGGGATTTTCCTCTGGCCAGGATGTTACACAATGTTCATCATTCATATCCATGGATGTCCACTCCGTTTTCGTGTTACTGACTACCCCTTTTTTCACTAGCATTGGATATAGCTTTCATCCTCAAACTTGTCCCTACATAAAAAAACACCCTCAAGGGGTGTATCATGAATTTTTCGTTCACTACACATCCATACTTTCATAAAGGTTCTTTGCTTCACGATACAGGCCCATCTTTTTCAACTCGTTACAAATGATTTCAAGAGAATAAACATCATCTGTTCCCTGATATTGATAGTCACGTATAAAGGCGAGTTTTGTTTCTGTTTCCGAGGTATCAAAAAACGATTGGAGCAATTGCAAATCTTCGTAAGGGATTTCTTCATTACTCCACGGATGGGGCTTATGGTTTTTAACGATCCCTTTCGACATATCCATGACACCTAAGCGATCCCTTGTATTTATTACAATTTGCCGTTGCCGCTCTTCACGAAGTTCCTTAACATATCGATAAGGATTCGGAATGACTGGGAGATTAAATTTCTCCTGAGCCAAATGGGCAACTAGCTTTCTTTCCTCTTTCCACCGCTTATGATCAAAATAATCCGATGTATTGTCCTCTAGTTCTGTTCGTTGTCTATAATCCAAATAACGCTCTTCTGAATCAAAGTCATTTAACAAAATGGCTCCGTTGTCGAACAATTGTATCACCAAAAAATCTTGAAGATTTCGTGCTACTAGGCGTACACAATTGCCAAAATCCATTGGAGAAATGCAAATGACAGGAGCATCCTCTAAATTCTTTACGGTTCCGAAATCAGTAAGTAGAGCATAATGAATACCATCCATACCTGTTCCAGCAAAGGTAACGGAATCTAAGGGTGAACAAGCATATCCTCCAATACCATCACCTTGAATCCCTAAAAATAGTCCCGTTGGATTTTCCAGATAAGGTACCTGGGAGGCAATTTCTTTTTCCCACTCTATTACTTCTTTTAAGAAAACTGGTTCTCTATAGATTAAATCTAACATGTTGTTTTAGCCCCCATCAAAGTTTAACTATCAAATGCTCGACTCTGTAGGTAATTTTAGCGAAGCTCTTCACTATTCTTCTTACAAAATCCCCCAAATCCTTCTTGTGTTTTTCATTGCTTCACATAAACTTTTCCCCTTAACAACTTTTCAATAAATGAAAAAGCCACCTCTTCAGGTGACTTCCTCTATCCCGTTTTAAGATTTTAATATGATGATAAAACACGTTGCCGAGGGTGCTCAGGCAGTATAGACGATACCAGACTTTTCACAGCAGGATGCTCGGAAGTAAAAATGCCATTTTTGTCGTGGCACATCTCAACCACTTCCCCTTTTTCCATCACCGCAAGCGCATCAGAAATGGAGTAGGCTGCCTTTATATCATGTGTAATGAAGAGGTACGAAAGACCAAAGGCTGACTGTAATTCGCGAAACAAGTCCAATATGAGTGTCTGATTCACCATATCCAAACTACTCACAGATTCATCAAGAACAATCAATTTCGGTTTTAATGCAATCGCCCGTGCAATATTGATTCGTTGTAACTGTCCACCGCTAAATTGGTAAGGGTACTTCCGCATGTCCGCAGGAGTCAAACCTACCATCTCAAGCAACTCCCCAATTTTTCGCTTTTGCTCGCCCACACTCAAACGCTCATAATTGTCCAACGGTTCCCCAATGATCTGCTCGGCAGTCATTCGTGGATTTACGGAAGAGTAGCAATCCTGAAAAACAACTTGAAGATCCCGGCGTAGCCTTTTACGCGTATGTGCATTCGCATGATACAGATCTTCTCCTTGAAAAAGAACCTGCCCTTGTTGCGGTGCTAGCAGTCCAAGGATTACTTTTCCCAATGTACTTTTCCCTGCACCGCTTGTTCCTAAGAGACCTACACACATTCCTTCTTCGATCGTAAGAGAAACATTTGAAAGAACTGGTGCTCTAGGTACTCTCCTACGGAAAAGGCTCGTTTCCCGATAAGTATGGGTTACTCTATTCACTTGCAGCAGCATGCGTTCACCTCCTTTTTACCCGATCGAGTGATAGACTGCCGTGCTTTACTGATTGTTCATAGGTATCGTAGGTCTCGTATTCAGCAATTTTTTCGTATACGCGTGCTGGGGGTTGTCAAACAGATGAAAGACATCCGCTTTTTCTACAATCCGTCCTTGCTGAATGATCGCGACCTCATCTGCCAACTCCGAAATGACACCCAAGTCATGTGAGATTAATAGAATGGATGTGCCGCATTCCGAGCGGAGTCGGTCAAGCTGTCTCAACACCTGCAATTGATTGACCACATCCAAAGCGGTAGTAGGCTCATCCGCAATCACTACAGATGGCCGCAAACACATTGAAATCGCGATCATCACCCGCTGCAGCATTCCACCGCTCAACTGAAAAGGGTACTTTTTCATCAACTTGTCTGGTTCTGGCAGGTTCATGCCCGCCAAAGAAGTGACAGCCAGCTCGTACGCTTCTTTTTTTGTCAGTGTAGTATGGGTACGGATTGTTTCGATAAATTGAACGCCGATCGTATACACCGGTGTGAAAGCACTCATCGGATTTTGCATGATCAAGGCGATTTCTTTCCCGCGTATCCGCCGCATCTCCTGTTCTGGCAATCCGTTCAATTCGCGGTCATGTAGCCGGATGCTGCCCTCCACCATGATTTGATGCGGGTCGAACAATTGCATGATGGAGTGACAGGTAACCGTCTTGCCGCTGCCGCTCTCTCCCACAAGCCCTAACACTTGACCCCGCATTAACTCCAGATCAATATCCTGAAGCAAAGAGAGCATCCCTTGTTTCCCTTTTAGCTTTACGTTCAGTCCGCTTATCTGCAACACCTTAGATTCTTTTCCACTCACTCATCTCAACCCTATTCAGTAACGACGTTTAACCCCAAAACGCTCGGACAACGCTTCTCCCAAAACGTTGAACGTAATGACGACGAGCAATATCATCATTCCCGGATAAATCATCAATTCCGGATGACTGCGAATAAAGTTCTTTCCTTCGTGAATCATGGCTCCCCACTCCGGAGTAGGTGGTTGTACGCCCAGTCCCAGGAAAGACAGCGCAGATATGTCCATGATCGCCCATCCCATTTCCAATGTTCCCATCACGAGAATCGGCGGAAGAACATTGGGGATCAAGTGCTTCCTGATGATCGTCCATGGAGAGGAGCCGCTAATTCGTGCAGCCGTAATAAATTCCCGCTCCTTTAAGCTGACGACCATCGTACGGATCATGCGGGCATAATACACCCAGTGCACCATCATCAAAGCCAAAACCACCTGCATCAGACCGGGACCAAATATCCCCACAATCCCCATGACAAGCACGAGAGACGGAAAAGCCATAACTCCTTCACAGAACCTCATGAGAACAGCATCCACCCATCCGCCCAGGTAACCTGCGATGGTTCCTACCAGCAACCCAATTCCCATTGCGGAGACAAAAATCAAGAAGGCGACGCCTAGCGATATACGGGAACCGTGTAAGAGGCGAGATAAATTATCACGTCCCAAATGGTCTGTCCCCAGCAGATGCTCAGCGGAAGGCGGCTTCAACTTCAGCGCTAAATTGACTTTTATAGGATCGTGCGGTGAAATCCATGGGGCAAATACCGCAATCAAAGCGAAAAGCAATAACAGGATCGAGCATACCACAATCGTTTTCTGGCTCTTGAGGACGGTCCCTATTTTCGCGATCACGAGTCAGTTCTTCCTTTCATCGAAATTCGGGGGTCCATATACATCTGAACAAGATCCACGATCAGGTTGCATACGACGAATAGACAGGCAGCAAAAATGACGTAGCTTTGGATGACAGGAATATCCCGATTAAAAATTGCCTCGACAAAATAACGTCCGAACCCTGGCCATGAAAAAACTTGTTCCACAATAATCGTGCCAGTCATCAATTTTCCCATATTCATACCCAGACCGGTTATGACGGGGGTAATGGCAATTTTCAACACATGTTTCGCTACGATCGTTCTTTCCTTCAATCCGCGCGTCCTTGCATATAAGACATACGACTCCTGTAATTGCTCGAGCACACTCGATCGCAGCAAACGGGTATAGATGGCGATTAGCGCCAACGACAACGTCACAGCCGGAAGGACCAGATGCTGCCATGAACCTCTTCCCTCAACCGGGAATAAGTCCAGCTTTACGGAAAAGAAGAAGATCAATAAGTATCCGAGCCAAAATTGCGGAATCGAAGCCCCGAAAAAGGAAAGCAGCCTGCTGAATTTATCGATCAGGCTGTTTTTATATACCGCTGACAAGAAACCGAGGGGAATACTGATCACGACCGCAAGCACAATGCTGCTGACAGCCAGCTGCATCGTCGCAGGTATTCTCTCTTTAATTTCTTCGATAATGGGCTCATTCGTAAGATAAGATTTGCCGAAGTCGAGTCGGCAAATCTTCATGACCGTTTGAAAATATTGAACGTGCAGAGGTTGATCCAGGCCAAACTCTTTTCTCTTTTCAGCCAGGACCTCCTCTGTCGGGTGAATATGGGCTGCGGTCAAATAGGCCTCAGCCGGATCCACGGGTGATATCCGAATGAGCACAAATGTAATGAAAATGGCAAAGAGTACAATGGGAATGACAGCAAGTATTCGCTTCCCAATATAGCTGACCATGAAGTTCCTCCTTGCCGGTTTACTCGCTTACTTCAATCCAGTTGAATGGGTGTTCATCCCGATTCGCCGGGAAGCTGAATGCTTTCACGTTTTTCTGGTAAACCACTGTTTTTTTGATATACGAGACTGGTACAATCGCTGACTGCTCCTGCAGTGTTTTCAGGATGGAACCGTACAATTCTTGACGCTTCGCTTCATCCGTAGAAGCAAGTGCGTCCTTAACCTGCTTGTCCAACTCCTGTTTCATCGGCAGGCGGGAATGAGCTTCCGAAACTCCCCAGCCTTTTTCTGCGACAACATTGATGAACGAATGCGGATCATAAGGCGCTCCATAGTTGTACCAGAAGTCGATGTCAAATTCGCCTGCTTTTCTGCGCTTGATTTGAACCGTTAATTCAAGACCCGTGATGTTCAGCTTGACGCCGATCGCCGCCCACTCCGCTTGCATGGTTTCCGCCATCGCTTTCTGAATCGGGTCTGTTTTATCATAAATCAATTCGAGTTCGAGTGGTTGTCCGTCTTTCTCCCGTACGGTTTTGCCTGCTGGCAGCTTCCATCCGGCTTCTTCCAGATAGGCGGCCGCTTTATCCACATTGTATTCAACCGATACCACATCAATATTGGTATAAGGGAAGTTTTTGGACAAAATGTTATCGGCCTTCTCTTCCAAGCCGAGCGTGATGCCTTCTACCATCGCCTGCTTGTTAAACCCATGCTGGAGCGCCATACGCACCCGCTGGTCAGCAAGCTTTTCATTTGTTGTATTCAAGAGCAAGCTTCTTGTTCCGACAGGTTCAGACAACTTCGTGCCATATTTGTCCGACGCTTTCAGTTGATTGAAGGAATCCATGGTGATGACGCCTTCCCCATAAATCAGATCCAATTCGCCTTTTTCAAAAGCCATGACGCGCGTCTCTGCGTCCGGAATAATTTTAACGGTGACTTTATCGAGCTTTGGACTTTCTCCCCAATAATTCGGGTTGCGGGTAAACACCGCATATTCATCTTGCTTGTATTCAGACAACACCCACGGACCAGTTCCAATAGGTTTTTTCACTCCCTTGGAAGTGTCGCCGTCATCTGGAAAACCGGCTTCCCCCAAAAAGCGAACGGGGCGAACCAGAGAAAGATCCTGCAACGTCGGATAATAAGGAGCTTTCAGAATCAATTTGAACGTTTGCTCGTCGACTGCCTCGGTTTTTTCAAGAGCATTGATCACACCAAGCCAGCTATGCAATTTCGGATTGCTCATCACTGCATCAAAGTTCTTTTTCACGATGGCCGCATTAAAAGGCGTCCCATCGGAGAATTTTACATTTTTACGGAGTTTGAACGTATACTCTTTTCCGTCCTCCGAGATCGTCCATGATTCGGCAAGATGAGGCTCCAGTTTGCCCCCTTCTTTGTAGCTTACCAATGGTTCATAGATCATCGATTGCGCAAATAATTGGGATGGGTTATAGGTATGGGGATTCATTGGTCCGATATCCCTAGGCCAAGATACAGTGACGGACTTCTCTGTTGGAGAAGACTCCTGTTCAACGGTTGTTGCAGATTCTTGGTTGGTACAACCCATGAGTGCGGTTGATAAGAGCAGAATCACTCCTATCATTATCAAAACTGCTTTTTTTCCAGAATGAAGCATGAAGAAGACCCCTTTTTCATCACTAATAATGATTATCATTTCTGCCCAATGATAATTGAGAAGTATTTTCATGTCAACTGAAATCCCTATTTTTTAGGATAATTAAAAAAGCAATCCAAAATTGGATTGCTTACCTCAAACTAAGACGTGTTACTCCCTTCTTTTATGGTTTTACGATCCAAAGGTAAACTTGCCAGAATGAACAACCCAGCGAGCACTATTTAACACGAGCTGCCTGAACGCCTGTGGCTTGAATGACACCGCCCTGTGACCCGGTTGCAAATAGACGACCTTCCCCAAGCCATATTGATGTTCCCACGCTGCCGGATACCTTTTCCCGGCATACTCGAATTCCAGAAAAACGGTACGGGGCGTAAAGGAATCAAACTCAAATTGATAGGGCTCCTCGTCGACCGTAAAGTCTTCCACTCCTTGAAGCAGCGGATGCTCCTTCACAGTTCCATAATAGCTGAGCGGCTGATAAGGCGGGTGACCGACAAACTTGGCCCCCATTACTTGTAACAGCTCGTAACTGCCTGCTAGTGAAATACCGTTATGAATCACGAGCAGACCGCCACCACCTGCTACGAATTTTAACAGGCCAGAAATTTGCTCGGATGCAAGCTCTCGAGTCCAAATATCCGCATACGAGATGCAGGCCGCGTACTCACTGGTGTCTAGCGACGATAAGTCATCGTAATTTTGTGTGACGGTCACTTGAAATTCCCCGCCCAAGATCTGTTCCAACTCTAGCCGCACAGGATCGAGCGGATGCCAGGCTCCCGAGTGGTTATCGCCAATTAACAAAATTTGTTTTGCAGTCATTTTTGACCAGCTCCTCAGTCGATTTTGAGTTACGATAGGGAGACGGAGGAAGTTGGCAAGGGACGCAGAAATGATTGAAAATATTTTGTTACATGGAGTGAATATGCGATGGATATTACTGTCATATGGCATGACTATTACCCGCAGCTGAAGAGATTCGTCTCAAATCGCATCAAAAATCAGGCAGATGCTGAAGATATTGTGCAGCAAGTCTTCATGAAGGTAAACAACCATATCGATGATTTGAAGGAGAAAGAAAAGCTTACCTCGTGGATCTATCAGATCGCTCGCAACAGCATGGTGGATTATTTTCGCAAGGAGAAGTGGAACGACGAGCTCCCCACCCATCTGCAGACCACGGATGACTACGAAGAGCCAAATCTGGCCCAGGAGGTCATCAATTGCTTTGAATCAACGATCCAACAGCTGCCGGAAAAATATAAGGAAGCGCTGGAGCTCTCCATGCTGAAAGGAATGTCCCAAAAGGAATTGAGCGAACGTCTGGGCATCTCCTATTCGGGGGCAAAATCGAGAGTACAGCGCGGACGAGAGATGTTGAAAGAATTGTTGACTGGCTGTTGTCATATCGAATCGGACCGCTATGGGAATATTATTGATTTTCATATTAAATGGCGTTATCCTTCGTGATCAGTCGATGAACAAGATGGAAACAGGGGATAATTGGCTAAGATTGGACCCTGCGCCTCCATCTCAGCTTACGCCCACCATATATCCCGATTACTCTCTTCAATAATCAACTTTTGCAGAAAAGAAACGGCTTTATGGAACCCCTCTTCGACCGACATCAACGCATCTTCATGCTCAATGCTGATCGCTCCGTCATAGCCCACTGCTTGCAAGGCGCTGACGATGTCCCGCCACGTATCCTCACCATGACCATAGCCTACCGTCCGGAATATCCAGGAGCGATTCAGCGTATCTCGATAGCTTTTCGTATCCAGCACTCCATTAATGGCTGTATTCTGTTTGTCAATCGCCGTGTCTTTCGCATGGAAGTGGTAGAGTGCACCCGCTTGCCCAAGCTGTTTGATGCTTGCGACAGGGTCCATCTGCTGCCAGAACAAATGGCTGGGGTCAAAATTGGCGCCGATTCGCTCCCCGCATTGATCTCGCAATCGCAGCAGCGTTTCCGTGTTATACACGACAAAACCGGGGTGCGGTTCCACAGCAGCCCGAACGCCATGCTGCCGGAGGAATTCATTCTGTTCCCGCCAATAAGGAATCACCTTCTCCTCCCATTGCCATTTGACGACCGCTGAGAAATCATCCGGCCATGGGCACGTGATCCACACCGGGTTCAAGGAGTGTTCCGACTCCCCCGGACATCCCGAAAAGGTCACGACGTTTTCCACTCCCAATTTTGAAGCAAGCCGTATCGTATTTTGAAATTCTTCGTGGTGTTTACGGGCAATGTCCGCATTGGGGTGAAGCGGGTTGCCGTGACAGCTCAACGCACTGATTTCCAAGCCACGGCTTTGCACAGCTTGTTTAAACAGCTTCCATTTGCTTTCGTCCTCCAACAGTTCGGCTGGATGGCAATGAACATTTCCCACATATCCGCCGGTCCCGATCTCAATTGCTTTCAGACCGCTCTCTGCGATGTAATCAAGTGCTTCCTCCAGTGATTTCTTGCCGAACAAAACAGCAAATACCCCCAGTTTCACTTTGCTTCCCTCCTCTTTTTTAATCCTTCACGGCACCGGATGTTAACCCGCTGACGATATACTTTTGCAGGGTGATAAAGATGATGACGATCGGAATGGCAGCTACTGTGGCGACTGCCATCAGGTTGTTCCACTGCGTGCCGTACTGGCCGATAAATTTATACAGTCCGAGCGTCAACGGACGGATGCTTTCCTCTGTGGTAAGCAGCATCGCAAACAGGAAATCTCCCCAGCCGAACAAAAAGCAAAACGCGCCCACGGTAAGCATGCCGGGCTTGATCAAGGGCAGGATGACTCGCCAAAAGGTGGTCCATTTGTTGCAGCCATCAATCGCAGCGGCATCGTCCAATACGCTTGGAATCGAGAGGAAAAAGGGACGAAGCACGAGGACCGCAAACGGCAGGGAAACCGTCGTATTCGCGATGATCAGCCCCAAGAAGCTGTTCAGCAAACCCAGCTTGGAGAACAGGATGAAAAACGGCATGGCCAGCATGATATTGGGCAGCATTTGACTCGCCAACAGCAGGATCAAGATGAGGCCCTTCCCTCTGAGTGGTAAGCGTGTCAGTGCGTATGCAGCAGGGGCCGCCAGCAGAAGAGTGACCACCATGGTGCCGCACGCGATCAAAAAGCTGTTCCCGATATACCCGAGAATGTACGGATTTTTGAACACGTTTTCGAGATAAGCATCAAACGTCACATCACGAGGAATCAGGTGCGGCGGACTGACAAACAAATCGCTCATCGGCTTGATCGATGTCGCAAACATCCAGTAGATGGGAAACAAAAACAAAATAGTTGAGAGAATCGCAAGGAACATGGCGCCATATCTGGATTTCCGATGATCCATCAGAAGCTCTGCTCCTCCTTTCGCAGCATCCACAGATAAACCGTAGATAGCGCAATCAAGATGAGAAACATGATGCTCGCCACAGTGGCGCCCAGGCTGAAGTCAAACGTGATGAAGGACAATTGGTAGGCGTAGAGGGGAAGCACGAAGGAAGAATTGACCGGTCCACCGCCCGTCATGATGAAAATCAGGTCGAACACCTTGAACGTATAGATCACGCCAAGCATGAGCAGGACGAGAATCGTAGGCCGCATCAATGGCAGCGTAATATGGACAAATTGCTGAAACCGGCTTGCTCCATCCAGTTTGGCTGCTTCGTACAAGTGGTCTGGAAGAGATTGCAGTCCGGACAGCAGGATAATCATATTGAACGGGATGCCGATCCATATATTGGCCATTATCGTGCCGTACAGGGATGTGTCCGATTCCGTCAGCCAGGAAACCGGATGCTGGATCACCCCCAGCGTTTGAAGAAGATAATTGAACACTCCGTAATCACCGGCCAGCATCCATTTGAACAGCGTCGCCGTTATCACGATCGGCATGAGCCACGCCAAGAGCATGAGGGAGCGCATGATGTCACGTCCGGGAAACCGTTTATTAAAAAACAGCGCAAGCGCGAAGCCAATGACAAATTGGAAGAGAATGGACAATCCCGTGAAAATGATGGAATTTGACAAGGAAATCGCGAACAATTCGTCTTTGAAAATGGTCATATAATTGGCAAACCCGACAAAATGCTGTTCACCGTTCAGATTCGTAACTTTTACATCTTTCACACTCAGCCAAAAATTGTAGGCAATCGGAAAGAACATGAAAAACACCAGAAAACCAAGCCCGGGGAGTACAAACAAGTAACTGCTCCAGTTGCGTATTCCTTTCGTTTTCATGGACTTGATTCCGAGCGGCTTCTGTTCGATCGTCCTGACCTCTGGTTGCTGCATCTATTGCACCTCCTATTTCCATAGAAGGGATAGACCCGACAGATCTATCCCTTCACCTTCGTGGTCAGATTACGGAATCAGCGGTTTTATTTTGGCATCAGCTTCTTTCACCGCTTCCTGTGGCGACTTGGCTCCGGTTATCACCTGCTGCATCATTTCCTGCAGCGCTACGGAAGCCTTCGGATATTCCGGGCCATACGCGCGGGCTTTGGCAAACTCCATGCCATCCGCGAATGCCTTCAAGATCGGGTCGTTTTGCCAGTAGGGATCCTGAATCAAGTCTTTGCGGCTCGGGACATACCCCATCGCCTTGGAAAAGGCTAAAATATTTTCTGGCTCCTGGGTAAACTTCAGAAAATCCCAGGCCGCATCCTTGTTCTTGGATGTGCTGGTGATCGCCCAATCCTCGCCGCCCAGAATTGTTCCGCCCTGCTTGTTGGCCGGAAGCGGGACGACTCCCCACTTGACTTTCCCCTCTTTCTGCAAAAACGGAATTTGCCAAGGACCGTTTACCATCATGGCAGCCTTGCCTGCTGAAAATTGAACGGCTACGTCCTGCTGATTCAGGTTGATGATCTCTTTGGACATGGCACCGCTGTCGACTAGTTCCTTCCACAATGTGATGGCATCTACCGTTCCTTGGCTGTCAAAGTTATTCAGATCAGAGCCGGCCTGCCAGATGAAGGGCAGAAATTGAAACGCCCCTTCTTCGCTTTTGATGCCTGCTGCGACTAGCCCATACACGCCGGGTTTCGCCACTTTTTGTGCCGCTTGCTTCAGTTCCTCCCAATTTTTCGGCGGCTCTACGCCTGCTGCTTTCAGCATGTCTCCGTTGTAATAGAGAGCCAGGTTGTTGCTGCCGACGGGAACCCCGTAATTTTTGCCCTGGTACATGGTAGAAGACCACGGGCCCTCGAAATACTTGTCTGTCTGTCCCCATTCTTTGATTTCCGCTGAAATATCGGCAAGGGCACCCGCAGCTGCGAACGATTGCAGATCAGGGTTGTCGATCGCGACCAGATCTGGGAGCTGACCGGCAGTCGCCCCCATGAGGAGTTTGTTCTTGAGGTCATTAAACGGCACGTAGGTACGTTCGATTTTTACATTCGGTCGCTCCTTTTGATACGCTGCAAACATTTCATCCAATGCTTTCAGCTGGGCATCCGTGGACCAGTAATCCCATAGCGTAAGAGTAATGACTTCTCCTGTCGAACTGGATTGATTGCCAGCGGGTTGATTGGTCGATGGAGATGGTGCCGTCGGCTGCGTCGAACTGGGGGCGCATGCGGCCAGCAGCATGAGGCATGAGGCTGCCAAAACGGAAATGGCCTGTTTAATCATTGCATGTTTCCTCCTTCATGAATTCGTTTTCAATTTTCTGAAATCTGATAACACTACTCGTTCACCTGTTTTCGCCGAATGGATGGCAGCGCTGGTGAGTTCAAAGCTTAGCAAATTGTCATCGGCCGACGTCATAGGCGTTTTGCCGGTTCGTATTGCATTGACCATATCATCCAGGGAGGAGGCCATATCGCCGAGCGGCAGTTCAACCAAATCTACCGGGATGTCTTCCTCAACCTCAGTGTCATCCCCCAAAAGCAGGCGAATCTTGTCATCGATCATCTCAATGGCGCCACGCTCCCCGACAATCCGCACATCTCCGTTCCATGAGGTCTGATGGCCGCGCGCTACCCAGCTGCCGAAATAATGGACATGGACATCATCCTGGAAGCGGATCATCACACCTGCTGATGGATTTCCGCGAAACCAGCTCCATGCCGGACGGAAGCTTTGGGCAACGACCTCTTCCGCCTCCTTTTCAAGCAAAAACCGCATGATGTCAAAATGATGAATCGCCATATCTTCCAGCAAAATCTCTGCATATTGATCGCGCCATCCGCCGAATTTGAAAGCTTTGCGGAAGTGATACTCGATATACCCAATCTGTCCGATCGCACCTTCCTGCAGCAGCCGCTTGAGCGTTTGAATCTCTGGCTTCCAGCGGTAATTCTGGCTCACCATCACTTTTTTGTCATAGCTGCGAATGGTTTCAACTAGCTGCAGAGCCTCCTCATACGTATGGGTCATCGGTTTTTCCAGCATGACATGCAAATTAGACTGGAGCGCTTTTTCAGCCAGTTCTTTATGGGTGGGCGGCGGTGTGACGATCAGCGCCATATCAGCCGCGACGTTTTCAAAGGCTTCATCTGCAATGGCAAACAGCTGTGTTTCTGGTAATCCAGTCACTTGTTTTGCAATGGTCAAATTTTCTGGCATCTGATCGACTACAGCGACTAATTCCACCTCGGGATATTCTTTCACCACTTGCAGCCACGCTTGGCCGAAGCCTCCTGCACCAATTTGAATAAGGCGAATGTTTTCCATGCTACTCACCTGACTTTTCCCAATTTTTTAAGGACATGAAAGCGTTGCCATAGATATGCATCGGAAAGCATTATGAATGTTTTTCCCGTATCCACACGACCATTTCACCCGGTTCACGATTGCCCCACAGATGGTAGGGGACCGCTTTCAGCCTTGCCGGTACTGTCCTGCGGCTGGCAGGCTTGTAGAGTTCATCGCCCCAATCGGCCGTATCCACCCGTTCTGCCATACCGGTAATCACGGCAACACCTCCCAACAAGTCTTCTTCAAACTGGACGTCGAATGGCGTATCGCTCGACACCATCCATGTTTGCAGATTGGAACCGTTATCGACCTCCTCTAAGCAATAGACGATCGGCCCTCGCTGAATCGCGAGCTTGCCGCTGTTCTCGCGCACAGACGGATGGCTCTGGATCAGCTCCACCTCCATCGGCAGGGACAGTTGAATCCGGTCTCCCTTGGACCAGTGACGTTCAAGGTACACATATCCTTTCGCCATGCACGTATCCAGGTCAACGGACTGATCATTTACGGCCAGCTTTGGCTGCCTGCACCATCCCGGTATGCGCAGGGCAACGGTAAAATTCGCTTCCTGCTCCGGGGTGACCGTGAGCGTAATGTCACCCTCCCACGGATAATCGCTTGTTTGGCTTAGCTTCATCTTTTGCCCGCCCACCTCCATTTCCGCTTCTGAGCTGATGTATAAGTGGACGTAGACGCCTTCATCCTCCGCTGAATAGACATATTGGCCAATCGATGCGGTCAATCTGGCTAAATTGGGGGGACAGCATGCGCAGCTGAACCATTTCTGCCGCACCGTTTTGACATGCTGCTTGTCTTTGCGGTTTTCGCAGGATTGCGGCCATACTTCCAAAGGGTTTACATAGAAAAATGTCTTTCCTTCCAGATCCATGCCGCTGATCGTCCCGTTATATAAGGCCCGCTCCATCACATCGCCGTATGTGCGGTCCTTCTCCAGCTGCAGCATGCTGTGCGCCCAAAACACCAAGCCGATGGATGCGCAGGTTTCAGTATAGGATGTGTCGTTAGGAAGGTCGAAATCGAAGGTAAATGACTCACCTAATTCTTGGGAACCGATGCCGCCGGTGATGTACATTTGCCGCTGCGTCACATTGTCCCATAGCTTTCTGCAAGCCTCGGCAAGCGCTTGATCTTTGGTCAGGGTGGCCAGCTGTGCCATCGCTGTGTACATATAGACGGCCCTGACCGCATGGCCCACCGCTTTGTCCTGCTCACGCACCGGAAGATGTGCCTGATGGTATTGGTAGTGGGGATCGACCCAGGGTGCGACTGAATCATCTCCTCTGTTTGCAGCTTCTCTTTCGAAGAAATGTGGCTGTTTTCCGCGCTCATCGATAAAGAATAGACTCAGTTTTAGATACTTTTCATCATTGGTTGCGTGGTACAGCTTGATCAAGGCCAGCTCGATTTCTTGATGACCGTCATAGCCACGTATCTGATGTTCGGCCGGTCCAAAAACGGTATCGATATAATCCGCAAATCGACAGACGATATCGAGAAACCTTCTCTTCCCAGTCGCGTAATAGTAAGCCACTGCCGCCTCGATCATATGCCCCGCGCAATACAGCTCATGATTGTCCCGCAAATTCGTGAACCGTTTGCCGGGCTCCTTCACGGTGTAGTATGTATTGAGGTACCCGTCTTCTTGCTGCGCTCTTCCAATCAACTCGATCACTTCATCGGTCAAGCTTTCCAGCTCCGGGTTTGGATCTGTCATCAAGCTGTATGCTACCGCTTCCAACCATTTGGCCACGTCACTGTCCTGAAAAACCGCTCCATGGAATTCTCCCGTAGATTCACCCGCCGCAATGCGGAAATTCTCGATCGCATGGCTAGGCGCGGCATCTTGGATACGGTCGTTTAAGGCATCCCATTGATACGGAATCACAACATCGCGGATCACATCCATACGTGTTCTCCAAAATCGGTCTTTAATACGGACATGCTTCAGCAGTTGATTATTCATATGATCAGCTCCTGTAAAAAATGATTATCGTACATCATTTTATTGTTAAAAAAATCCTCCCTACGTGAACTTGGACAACCAGCGTCTGAGTGCGAGTTCCATACTGTAGAGAGGGCTATGTTTGACTTCTGGGATTATAGATAGTATTTCGCATTTTCTTTTGTAACGATTTCCAGTTTGGTGAAATGTTCCTTCCTTTTGATCGGTTCTCCCAATACGCAGTGGTTAAACAATGTTTTCACCGCCATGTGCCCTTGCATAAAAGGATCTTGGCAGATGGTGGCCGTAATGACTCCCCGCTGCAGATACTCATAACTGACCTGATTCAAATCATGTCCGATTAGCACGATACGCTTATCCCGAACGTTTTCATCCAGGTATTTGGCAA
This sequence comes from Bathyarchaeia archaeon, assembly GCA_035644815.1. Lineage (GTDB taxonomy): Bacteria > Bacillota > Bacilli > Brevibacillales > Brevibacillaceae > Brevibacillus_F. The sequence continues at coordinate 23,986 of DASQNU010000153.1, forward strand.
AGCTAGGAAGCGTCGCGCTCGCCACATAGATCCCGTCTACTCCATCCAAATCCCCCAGCAGTCCGGCGTAAGATTCGGATTCATAGTAGTTTGCTTTTAATGGGCTCAGCATGTTCACATCAGGATATTCCAGCAGCACCTCCCGGAAGCCGGTGATCTTTTGTTGCATTTGAAAGGAGGTAGTCTCTGTCACCACAAGCACATTGCCGGATTCACCAATCCATTTGCATAAAAGGTCTGCTGCCAACCGTCCGGCATCCCGGTAGTCGCTGCCTACATAAAACATTCTCCCGCTTAACGGAGAATCGGTGTTAAACGTGCAGATGGACACTCCCTTTTCCATGGCGCGGTCAATGACAGCATCGACGACATCATTGGCATCATTGGGTGCCAACGCCAATGCTTGATACTTTCCGGAATCAATGGTTTGTTGGATGATCTCAATCTGCTGTTCGAACTCGATGCGCGGTGTCCGGATAATATCTACAGTCAACCCGTAATCGCGCAAATCATTATACGCGCTCCAGATTCCCGGCTCGACTTGCTCCCAAAAATGCTGCGGATACTCGGGAAAGATACACACAACCGAGAACTCCGTTTTCCGTGACAGGAGGCTTGCCGATTTGTTCGGAACATAGTTCAGTTCCTTCGCTTTTTCCATGATTTTGCGGTACGTATCTTCCTTCACATTTCCCCTGTTGTTCAGCGCCCGATCAACAGTGGCAATCGACAAACCCAATTCCCTTGCGATATCTTTCGCCGTTACTTTGGATTGACCGTTCATCTCATTTCCCTCTTGTTGATGTACTTTTCTGAATTATATATACAATTGCACACTTACGTCAATCATTTTTGATTATCGATCATCATTTTTTTGTTACATGGTTGAAAACGTAGGAACAGGATAACCAACTGGAGTTTTGCACCAAAGCACACGATCCACACAACTAAAAAACAGTCATCACAGCGGACATCCTGTGACAACTGTTTGGCTTCGCTCACCCACACTTCATTCCCTGAGCCTATGCCCCGATTTTAAACCTTAACCCTTTTCAGCGTGAAATTTTCAAGCAGCATGATCATTACTAAACTAACTACCCGGAGGCAGATAAAGTAACTCAATTTCCAGTCGTTATGCAAAAGTAATATGTTCATATTTAAAAGGATCATATCGCCTGCAACAAGGATAAATAGGGGAACGATTTTCCAATAGCTTTCTTTTCGCGTCCAAAAA
>DASQNU010000154.1:0-12350 GCA_035644815.1 Bathyarchaeia archaeon
CAGTCATGGCTGTATCCGCATGTTAAACCGGCATGTAGAAGAAATTTATGAGCTCGTGGATGTGGGAACAAAAGTAACGATTCGTGGGCACGTGCTTGGCGAGCCCCAGCTTGAGCCGCGCCGACTCGCCAAAGGCGACAGTGGCGGTGATGTCCAATTGGTCCAGTACCGTTTGAAGAGTGCCGGGTATTTCAAAGGGGCATGCAACGGGCGATTTGGCAGTCTCACTGAGCAAGCGTTGAAGGCATATGAGAGAGCGAATCAGCTGCCTGTGGATGGGGTGATCAGTATGCATGATTATATTTCGTTGGGGTTGGTGGAGTAGGGATTTTGGAATTGAGACAATGGAAACGAATTGTTCATGTGGATGACTGCCTTTTCGGGCGGTCTTTTTTGGTTTTGGGGCAAGAGAACAGGCCATTACTGCCTTCTTTCAAGGGAATACACGTTGAGGGCATGAGATATTCTTCTCCCACATAATTGTTTCGCTAAGACCCCAAACGGGTATCAACTACTCGTATGGGGTTTCCATTTTATTTATTAGGTTAGTATCCCCGATCGTGATATGATGTTCAATGTGTTTTTACCAATTACATTCTATGTAAAATTAATTGGTTTACACCGATATATGTAAGGCAGTGTATGTTCTGATATACAAACGAGACTAAAGAACCATATGTAATATGACTAAAGTACCATATATAATAGATAGAAAAGCTAGCAACGAAGAAATAATGACACATAAAGATTTGAGGAGATATCGGTATGAAAAAAAGAAAACCACCGATTCATGCTGATGAACCTACCCTTTTTCGAGGAAAAATAGAGGCAGTGCTGCAGCGCTTCCAAGACGATGCATTTTTAACCGACCGTAGCAATCGTGAAGCGTTGTATCATCTGCTGAAGCAAGTGAGAGATTGGAGTATCGTATTCGGACGTAAAGACGTTTACGGGTTTACGCTTCTCCTGCTGAGACAGTTTCTTACCGACGACACGGAATATACAGTCGTTGCGGGGAATGCCACGATCATTCGCTCGCTGCTGGAGGGGTTGCTCCGTGCCATGCGCGGTGTTGTGACGGCAAATCCGGAGGTAGCGGCGACGGTCGAGGCCTCCGTCTCAAGTGTATCAACCCGAACGAAAGTGATCGTATTGGGCGAGGGTTGGTTTGATTTCGAAGCGGTTTTCGGAGACCTGCCGCATTACGTGCCAACCACGATTCCCACCGAGGACATGGAAAGCAGCGTGAGCCGGGAGATCTTGTCGGAAAGAGAGTTCGTTCTTATCGTGAATCTGGCACCGGAGGCCCAAGGGGAGCAGGCTGTTCGGGAATTGAAGGCTAGTGAATGGGCCAAAGAGGTGCTCGTCATCGGGATCGTACCGGGAACGGATACGCGCTTATGGAACGAACGGGCGGCGAGCGATGTGGATCTGGTGCTGGCCGATCCATTCGCACCGCATCAATTGGATGCTGCCATCCGGCAATTGCTCGCTCGTAAACGGAAAGTGTCCACGATGAGCCGGGATGTTGAGCGGCAAGAAATGATCAAGCTGCTGCAAAAGGAATGGCTGCGTTTCGTACGGTTTGAAACCCACTTTTCTTTGGTCTATATCATGTTGGACCAATTCACTCATCTGGTTCAATCGCTCGGGAGCAAAGAAGTCCTGGCTTTTTACGAGAATATGTACGCTTTATGCAAGCGGACGATTCGCAATTATGATGAAATCAAGCGTTGGAAAGCCAATGCGTTCGTGATCATGCTGCCGATGTCGAAGAGCGCAGGTGCATTGATGGCGGTAGAGAGAATCCTGGGGATGATGGGAAACACGGCAAAAGCAGAGCATTTCCTATCTTTCGTGAAGATTGGTGTGCTGGAAAGCGAGCACGGCTATACTAGCGCGGAGGAATTGCTCGTCAGATTGGAGGAGCAGCTTGCGGTCGCTCCGCCCAATGCCCGGGTCTACCAGATTCCGCCTCTTCAAGATGAGTCCAAACGCAAAGGGAACCGAATCAAGCTGCTTATTGTGGACGATGATCTGGCGGCACCAACGATTATCAACAACCATTTGAGCGCGGATGAATGGGAAGTAGAAATATGCTCGGATGGAGCGGAAGCGTTGGAGCGTGCCGCAGCATTCCGGCCGGATGTCATCTTGTCGGAAACCAGCATTTCGGGGATGAACGGGTTTGCGTTTTGCTTGAACGTACGCCAAGTCTTAAGCAACAAGCAGACAGCCTTCCTTTTTTTGTCCAAGCAAGGGACCTCGAGCAATATATTGCGGGGGCTGCAGGTAGGGGCAGACGATTATATCACGAAGCCCTTTTCCGTAGCCGTGTTAGAGGCGAAGATGCGCAGACTCGTTCGTTTGCGGTCATGACGGGAAATAGCGGGGAGCGAATGTATGACGACCATTTTTATCATTTATATGCTTACCTTGTTGTTCTCCTTGTTTTTGGTGGGTCTCTTCCTCTTTCTCCTTGTGCGAAAACTCGTATTGCTCTATGTTGAATCGCGGAACAAGTCCTACGAAGACCACATCTTCCCGAAGCTCTGCCGTTTTGTGACGCAGGAAGACAACCAGCAGCAGCGGCTGTTCCGGCACGCCAAACCGTGGCAGCGTCGGATTGTTCTTCGCCTGCTGGTGGAGATCGCCGCAAACGCGAAAGATCAGAGTGAGTGGGATCAAATCAAAGCTGTTTGCGAGCAAATTGAACTTGAAAAGCGTCTTGCCGCGCAATTGCAGGATAAGCGGTGGTGGGTGGTCGCCGAGGCGATACGCTATGTGGGGACACTCAGGCTAGCTGCGTTTGCATCGATCGTTGAAAGGCATCTCGATTCGGTGGAATATGATGTGTGGACGACGGCGGCCCGGACCTTGACCCGATTGGGACGAAATGAAGTATTGATTCAATACTTGATCGATCATCACGAAAAGCTGAAACGGGAAGCTGTGATCCGGATCGTGGACATTCTGCGGAATATCACGGATAGCGATGTAGAAAAAATGATGGCACATTTCGAGCAAGTGCCTCCGTTGCTGCAAGGTCTATTTTTCGATCTCTTCGGCCAAGCCAAAGCGATCAAGGCGCTCCCGGTGTTGGAAGAATATTTGACGTCTGGAAACGGAGAACATCGCGTCAAAGCAATGAAAGCGATCGCCGACATCGGCATTACGTCAAAGCAAGACGAAGTACTAACTGGATTTCAGAGCCAGAATTGGGTCGAGCGTATGCAGACGATTCGGATCGTTCGCGCATGCTCGATGTACATCGCCATTCCTTTTCTCGTAGATGCGCTGGCTGACCCGGAGTGGTGGGTAAGATACCACGCGGCTGAAACGCTGCACAGCTTTGGGACCATTGGCAAGGAACGGCTTCGCGAGGCGAGACTTCATCATCAGGATTCCTACGCGAGAGATATGGCTGCACAAATTTTAAGCAGATGGAGCGCGTAACCGAAAGGAGTGACGTCGAGTGGAAAACTTCCAAACCATTTTTTGGCTGTTTAATGGATTTATCATGTTTTATGTGGTGCTAATCAACGTTTTTTACTTGACGTTGTTTTTCCTTTCGTTCAGAAAGATCAGGGATTATATGAGACGTAGCCGATACGGCGAGTACCTGGAGATCAACTCCTCCGATCTGACGCCGCCGGTATCGATCCTTGTCCCGGCGTACAACGAGGAGCTGACGCTTCGGGACAGCCTGGAATCCTTGCTGCAGCTGAACTATCCGGAGTACGAGATCATCATCGTAAACGACGGAAGCAAAGACCGTACATTAGAAGTGCTGCAGGAGCATTTTCATTTGGTGGAAATGACACAGATCGTCCGATACCAAGTCCCCACAAAGAAAATCAAGGGGTTGTACCGCTCGACGTTGTATCCCAATCTGATCGTCGTCGACAAAGAAAATGGCGGAAAGGCCGATGCCTTGAACACAGGCATCAATATCTCGAGTTATCCCTATTTTTGCGGGATCGACGCAGATTCCTTGCTTGAACGCGACGCGCTGATCAAGGCGATGCGTCCTTTTGTCGAGGGGCATGACGAAATCGTCGCATGCGGCGGCATTATTCGGATCGCAAACGGATGTATCATCAGGAACGGCAGGGTGGAAGAGGTCAATATCCCGAAAAATATCCTTGCTTTGCATCAGGTGATTGAATATTTGCGTTCGTTCCTCATGGGGCGTATCGGCATGAGCAGCTTGAACAGCCTCTTGATCATTTCCGGGGCGTTTGGGATTTTCCGCAAGCGGGACGTTATCCTGATCGGTGGATACGATACAGGGACCGTCGGGGAGGATATGGAGCTCGTGATCCGTTTGCAGAAGCATATGTATGAGACCAAAAGCAACGGGAAAGTGCTGTTCGTGCCGGATCCTGTCTGCTGGACGGAAACACCAGAGACGATTTCCGTATTGCGCAAGCAGCGGACACGCTGGGCATTAGGCCTGATCGAAAGCATGTATAAACATCGGAAAATCATCTTCAATCCGAAATACCGCACCATGGGAATGTTTACGATGCCTTATTTTTTTCTGGTGGAGATGCTGGGACCGCCCATCGAGCTGTTGGGCCTGATCTTGTTCGGCTTCGGATTGGCGTATGGATTGGTCAGCATTCATTTTGCGATTCTTTTCTTGATCGCGACACTGGTATTCGGGATCTTTCTTTCAATGACGGCGGTGCTCTTGGAAGAATACAGCTTCCGCAAATATACGAAAGTCAGCCATTTTATTAAGCTTTTCGTATTCAGTATCGTCGAAAATTTTTGGTATCGGCAGGTCAATGCGGTATGGAGAACCTATGCCTTCCTGCGCTTCTTCCGCAAGGACCATAGCTGGGGAGCCATGGAGCGGAAAGGCTTGGGGGGGAACGGGCAACAAGTTCCCAAAGATACGGCAGGGTTGTAATGTACCGTGCAGCGAAATGGGGTAGCGAGTGATGGTATACCGAATCGTTTTTCGATTTCTCTTTTTGGTTGCAGTGTTATTTGTGGCCTGGCCCTTTTTATCCTGGCAATGGAAAGGTGAAAGAACGCTTGACGTTGCTGTGATTGATAAAACGGTGCCCGTGGAAGATTACCGCGAGCATCTGGGCCTGTTTTGGATCTTGGAGAACGCTAAGATCGTGAAGCCGGATGGCGAAATGTATCGGGCGGAAGCAGACTACTACGGCAATCATCCGGTGGAAGGGGTGGCGGAGCGAAACCTGTCGCTCAATCGGCAGCCGGATCTCATCTATATCACGGATACGTATGGCGTTTATCGAGCGGACTTGGGGGAAGAAAAGCAGACAGGCGAACGCTCTGAGATGCTCTACGGAGGCTTGACGTCTTACGAATGGGAACAACTGATGGAAGCCAAGGGGGAACGGACTTCATTGATTTTGGAGTTCAATTCGATCGCCTCTCCGACATCCAGTAGCGTCAGACGCAGTGTCGAGAAAAGCATGGGCTTCGAATGGACGGGGTGGATCGGACGTCATTTCCCGGATTTGCAGAGCGAGGAAGTCCCGGTATGGCTGAAGAAAAATTATGAAGCCCAGACAGGGAAGCCATGGACACTGCAAGGCGAGGGAATTGCCTTCGTCGATGAGGGAGACCAGGTCGTGCTGCTGCAGCCGGGCGACTATGATGGACAGGTGCGCTTCGAGCTGACGGCAGAGGGGAGACGGCAATATCCGACGGCTGTAGACAGTGAGTACGGATATTGGTTTGATATCATGATTCCCGATGAAAGGCTTGCGATCGATGCCACCTACAAGCTCGATTTGTCGGAAAAAGGGAAAGCGAAACTTCGCGAAAACGGCATTCCGGATGAGTTTCCTGCGGTTCTGCGTGATCCTGATCAGCATTCCTATTATTTCTCCGGGGATTACGCCGATATCGGGGTGAAATATTTCGGCAAAATGGACCCGCCGGAATCGTATTATGACGTTCTGGCTTTGATCCGCGAAGACGAACGGTTTTATTGGCAGAGCTATGTACCGATGATGAGGCATATTCTAGAGCGAATCGAAGAAGAGAACCGATAAGAGAAAAGCGGCCTGCAACCCGATGGATGATCGACGGGTGCAAGGCCGCTTTTCAAATTGGCTTACTGAAGTGGCACATCGTAGGTTTGATAGACTTTTTGGATCTCGGTAAAGCTTAGCTTTTTTCGCTCGTGATAATGCGGGGATGTCCAGTTATCCCATTGATAGGTGAGCGATTGGGCAGGAGCGTTCGCTTCTTGAGGAAGCAGGATCGGCATGACGCCGATGTGATCGATGGCGACTTCCTCGAAGCGTCCTGCTTTGTACAGGTAGTTCCATACTTTTTTGCTGCTAGGGTCGGTAAAACCGAGCAGCATCCACGGGATGCGAATCTCCAAGACGTTCCCTTTTGCATACCAATCCGCCAGGGAATTAAAAGAAGGATGCTTTGGATCCGCGATGCCGTTGATCATCTTTCCGACTTCAACGGTGTGGAACGGCTTGGTTTCCTTTGTTTGCGGCAGATAAAATCCCAAATCGGTCGGAAGCCGCCATGGCAGCATGATGCCAGCCGCGTCGTTTGCATACCGGGGATCGACATCAATCAGGCGATTGTTAACACCGTATGTCCACGTGAGTAAATCGTATGCACTGTTGATCCGCATTTCCGCCGCTCCGTTTTGCAGGAGGAACAGGGTCTCGACGCCGGTAGGGAAGGTTGCGCCTTTGGTGGCATCGGTTGCCTGCCCACCACCAGCAATCGTATCGAAACCGATTAGCAGGTTATCCTTCTTCAGATCCCAATCTCCTGATTTTTTCTCCAGGATCAGGTGCAGGTCGGATTCGTCATGGGAGACCCGTATGCTGTAATCATTCTTTGTTAATGCAGACACGTGATCCTGTTGCTCCCAATCCTCTTTTTCTCCATCGACGATCAGCGCTTCTCCTTTCCATGGAGAAGGTTCTACCGCGATCACGCCAAAATGCTCTTCGTTGGTCAGACGGTTTCGCCACATGGCCCGATTGGTTTCCATATCGTAAGTGTTCCAAGTGAACTTGAACCATTCATCATGCCATTCAAACAGCATGGCGCCGTCCAGCTCTTCGTCATGAATGCTCTGGAGAAGCTCGACGAGCATGCGCCCTTGTTCTTGCTCCGTATGCATCCCTTGGTTATGTCCGTTTGGCGCAAAGTGAGCGATACCGCGAGAGCTGGGCAATCCAAATTCGGCAACGATCAGCGGAATTCCCTTATGATGCTCACGCAGATCACGCAAATATGCGGCGTATGGATTCTTTTTCCCGTGCTTATCTACGTAGTTCAGGTATTCCGGTTGAAAGCGCAGGAAATCGGGGTAGTACGGATAGGCGTGATAAGCTGCGAAATATCCAGCTTTCCATGCGTCTGTCGGTTCGACATGCATCGGGTCCACGGAGACGAGATCTTCTTGTTCGAGAGGCTCGTTCGGGTGGTGCAGCGGGTCTGTCGTAAGCCAGTTCGTAAAGGATACGGGGCGCTGCCAGCCGTATTTCATTTCCTCTTGGGCAACAGTGTCCAGCATGCGGGCCAGCCAATTTTCGAATGGCGTGGCAGATGCATTTCCGCGGAAATAGGTACCCTGATAAGCAGGCATGTTCGCATGGGCTTGGTCCGTCACCTGTACGGCCAAGGGGAACCATTCCGTACCTACTATCCATCCCAAGACGTAGGGGGAGATATCTGTGGTATAGGTCCCGGAAGCATGTCCAGGTTTCGGCTCTATTGTCATTTTTCCGTGAATGGCACCCACTGCCCTGCGGATTTCCGTTTCGAACGTAGCTGTGATGTCTTTGTTGTACGCGTCTCTTCCAAGGGAATCGGCTCCGATTAATTCCTCTTCGGGAGACCATATTCCGTGAAGCACCATAAGCGGCTTCGTTTGGCGGGCATTGAATTCGGCCAATGCCTCGTAGAAAAAGGGAGGCATGATCGTATAAATCCGGATCACGCGGTTATTCATCTCGACCATTTGCTCAAACCAGCGCAGATAATCTTCCCTCGTCGGGGAAAGTTCGCCTGGAAAATGGCCGGGAGTCGTAGAGCCGAGATTGACGCCGGCCCAGAAAAAGCGATCCCAATCCTTTCCGTTGTAGACAGCAAGCTTTTGGCCGACGACGGAAGATACTTGGGAAAAACCTTTCGGATCCTGATAAACCGCGACAGGCGTGGTGTCTTTCGTGGGAGTACCAGCGCTCCGTGGGAACCATAGAAAGTAGGCAATGATGGCGGCACAAACGAGTAAGAGTAGGATGCCAATCGATAGATAACGGTTACGCATGAGACCTCCAGTAACTCTGATGTTGTTAACCTTACTAGTTTACTAATTTTTTTTGGCTATTCATAGTTGGGAATCTCTAGGTTTTCATTTTCGGAGGGAAAAGAATGAAAACATGAAGAAGCGTGGCCTTGATGCTCCTGACCGCACAGAAAGTGATGTTGTGAAAGGCCTGTTCCATCAATGAAAGCAACACAATGGGCGAACAGTCGACGGCCCATTTTGGGCTGACCGTTTTGGGAACTGCAAACGAGTACACATGTCGTACGTTGTTGAAGTTTGTGAATTGTACAAGTAAAGTCCGCCTATTTGTGAAGGGAGATAAAAACCCAACAAAGGAGATGCTACAAGTTGGAGCAACGACTTGTATGCACCTCCTTTTCTTATCCCACAAATTGGAGTTGTTGCTGTAAACCAAGCACATTCATTTTCGAAGTTTCTCATTCATTTCTTCTGTCTAAATGCCAACCAATCAATGTAATGACATTCTGATAATACGAAGGATCATGCGTCACAAATTTACTTTTCCCCACAACCGTATCGATCCAGGTTTTCTCCTTGTTTTCATTAGTTGTAAATCCGGTGATCCGGATCTCTTCTTTCGTCCCCGTCAAAAGCTCACAAAATTCATCAAACATGACTCGTACAATCCCTGACACTTCTTCTTTCTGCAGGCAAAAATCATCAAACGTACCATGATATTCATAGAGGAATACATGAGAGAATTCCTTGTCGATCATTTTTTCGTTGATCACGCAGTAATCAAGAATACCTAATGATACTAACTCCTCGAATGCCACATCGATCCCTAATTCCTCCTGAATCTCCCTTACCCCATCCTGCACGGTTTCATCAGCAAGCAGATGGCCTGCAGCGGTAATGTCCAAAAGGTTGGGATAATCTTTCTTGAGCGGACTGCGCAGCTGCAGATAAATATAGTCCCTTTCATCCTCTCGTCCGACGAACCAACAGTGGAAGACTTCATGCCAATGCCCGATCCGATGTACTTCTCCACGGGTGGCGACGCCTACATGATTCCTGTCCTGATCAAAAATGTTAAGCAATTCAAGTTCCATGACGGATCGATCCTTTCTTGTGCTCACTGCGCGTCCTTCGTTTCATCCCTGCGTCGTCCCGAGCTGATCAATGCCAATTGGCTAGCCATGAATCTCGGGGTGTAGGGAAGATCGTTTTCCAGCCACCAGTAGATGCCCCCCAAATAAGCGCTGGTGGTATAGCTGAGGATGATGTCTTCCGGAACCTGCAATTGATGGCCTTGCTTTTTGACATTGTCCAGCGCCTACTGAAACGCCCCTTTTAGCGCATGGATCATTCGTGTGCCAAAACCAGGGATTCCCTTGCTTCCCATCATGGTGCGGAAGAAATCGGCATTTTCGGCGACGTGCTCAAACAAGGCGACCAAGCCAGGATAGGGCTCACTTGGGTCAGCGTGTATTGACCTCCAGTCTCGTAACGGTAGGGATGTTCGGGGGGATCTTCCTTTTGCCGATTTACCTGCAAAATATTCAAGGGTTATCAGCGGTTCAGACTGGTATATTGATGCTGCCGCAATCGATTGTGATGGCGCTCATGATGCCGATCAGCGGCCGGTTGTTTGACAAGATCGGGATTGTCCCGATCGGTTTGGTCGGCTTGAGTCTGGTAGGGGTTACCACCTATGAGCTGCATAAGCTCGCCATTGATACGCCGAACGCCTGGTTGAACATGATCCTCACGATTCGCGGGATTGGCATCGGCCTTTGCATGCAGCCTCTCTCTACGATCGGAATGAATGCGGTGCCGCCGCAATTGATCGGGCAAGCATCGCCGCTGTCCAATGTGACCAGACAGGTCATGGGTTCGATGGCCATCGCCGTCTTTACGATGCTCATGTCGCAGCGCACCACCATTCATACCAGCATCATTAATGACACCGTCTCCATCACCAATACCCAAGCGAGTCAGACCATATCGACGTTGACGGGCGTATTTGCCCAAGGAGGACTGGATGCAACTTCGGCGCAAGCCATGGCTGCGAGCACCTTGGGAGGCTTGATTGCGAAAGAAGCGACGGTCCGGGCGATCGGGGATACGTTCCTGCTGGCTTCCATTCCGATCTTCATCTGCATTCCGCTCGTTCTGCTCTTTGCAAAACGAAAGAAAAAGGAAACGCCGCCGGTAAATCAGGCAGCGAAGACAGATGAGCAGCAAGTAAAGGGAGGGCTGGAACCAGAGCCTGTGCTTAGCCGCTAAGGCTCGATCAACTCGGATTGTTCGTTGCATTTGTTTGTAAAGGATGAGCAGTGGATCGACGCCAGATCGGCGGTAAAGATCCATTTGGCGTCCGGGGACCAACCGATGAAAGGTTTGTTGTCGTGGGCTTGGTAATAGATACCTGGATCGTCTATGGTCATCGGTGGAACATTCATTTTGGTTCCTTCGTGCTGGTAGCGAAGCCAGACGAGTGCATCCATGCCATTAGAAGTGCCACGGTATTCTTCCCCTACAAACGCATGGCCGACAGGAGCCCAATGAACGCCTGACAGCAGGTCGCCTTCCGATTGATTAGGAGTGCGGCCGAGGGGAAGCTTTTTTCCGGTTGGCAGATGAGTGAGAACAGCTCCGGTTTCGGTTCGATCATAGGCATAGGACATGTCGGCAGAGTAAGAAGGCAGTTCTTTACGTGTATGGACGCTGACTATTCTCGTAGCCAAATTCAGTTCCTTGATGCCTGTGCTGGTCTGATAGAACAGCTTTCGCCCGTCTGGCTGCCATACGATTCGTTTGGCGAAACGGCCCGGCTCTTCGATCATGGATATCGTGTCTGCCCCTAGTATTTTTTGAGTGGCAAGGTCTTGCAAGATCAGCTTGCCGCGGGTATGCAGGTTCGAGTTTAAACGGTCGATTCGCATATAAGCCAGATAGCGTTCATTCGGTGAAACAGCATACGTCACGATCGGGCGAATCATATCGCCAGACGTTACCAGCTTCTTTTGCTGGCTGACAGGATCATAGGAAAAAAGACTGCCTTTCTCATTCACCAGAAGCTTGTCACTTTTCGGATACCAAGACGCGTATCCGTTTAAAGGGGCGAGCTTTTTCGTTTTTCGTTCATAGAGGTAAAAAGTGGTTGCTTCTGTAGCCGTTTTTCCGATTTTTTCGGTATACAAGAAGGCGGTGCTCGGTGAAAGAGACGCACGATGCATGAGTGGAAGCGTAGCGATCCGCTCTTTTTTCATTCCCGGTACCGCATAGCGGTATACGATCGTCGATTCGGCGGTTTGTCCACCGGAAGCTTCACTATTGGCAGGAGCGAAGGACCCGAAAAGACTCGTAATGGCAAGGCATACACAGGTCAATGAGAATAATCGTTTTTTCATGAAAACCTCCTCACAAGACTATTGGTAAGACGTACAAATGCTGGAAAAGTTTCATGGCTCCTCCACCAATTCAGCAGCACACTTTAGGCATTTTCACCATAGGCTGATGGAGGGTGGAGATCGATATGAAAATTCCCAATAACATGCCTGATTTTGTAGGCGCTGTGCTGTCGATTGTCTTAGGGGTCGTGGTCAGTATTGAAGGGTACCGCATCCGCTCGCATGCTGTATCCCAATATACCTTGGACCACACGTTGCCTGCCATTCTTGGCGTTTTATTTATTGTGCTGGGGACAATGCTGATGATCAGTACAATGCGGGATCAGGAACATGAACAGGACAGACGAAAGACACTGCCGTCTCCTTATCAAAACAGAATGATTCTCTCGCTCTCAACGTTGGGGCTTTATTTTCTGATGCTCAACATCATGGGCTACCTCTTGGCGACCCTGATCGCATCCGTCCTGTTATTCCGCATTGTCGGAACGTATCGGTGGGCACGTTCTGTAGCATGTGCGCTTGTCCTCACAGGTAGCTTGTACCTGGTATTCATCAAGTGGCTGCAGATATCTTTTCCAGCCGGAATCTTTTTCTGAAAGGGAGCTGCATATGGAGACTCTACAAATGCTCATGGCCGGTTTCTCAGAAGCGATTACGCCTGGAAATCTGTTGAT
>DASQNU010000155.1:0-6768 GCA_035644815.1 Bathyarchaeia archaeon
AAGGTGGGTTACAATAGATAGAAATTACAGAAAAATCGCACAAGGGGGCGCACAACTGCGTGATCATTCAAGTTACCGATCTCCACAAATACTATGGCAAGCTGGAAGTATTAAAAGGGATTACCACACAGATCGCTGAACGCGAGGTTGTATGCGTGATCGGTCCGTCCGGATCTGGTAAAAGCACATTCCTGCGCTGTCTGAACCAACTGGAGGAAGTGACCAGCGGACGCATCGTGATTAACGGGCATGATCTGACGAATCCGCAAACCGATATCAATACAGTGCGGGAAGAAGTTGGCATGGTGTTTCAACGATTCAATCTGTTTCCACATAAAACGGTACTGGAAAATGTGACGCTTGCACCCATCAAAGTAAAGAAAATGGATACCGAACAAGCTCGTAATCTTGGCCTGGAGCTGCTTCAAAAAGTCGGTCTGCGCGAAAAAGCAGATGTGTACCCGGATCGTCTCTCAGGTGGACAGATGCAGCGCGTGGCAATTGCCCGCGCGCTGGCCATGAATCCAAAGGTGATGCTGTTCGATGAACCGACCTCCGCGCTTGATCCCGAGCTGGTGGGAGAGGTGCTGGCCGTCATGAAAAATCTCGCGCAGGAGGGCATGACGATGGTCGTGGTGACGCACGAGATGGGCTTTGCACGTGAAGTAGGCGACCGCGTGATTTTCATGGACAATGGCATCATTATGGAAGAAGGAAAGCCGGATGAGATATTCAAAAATCCGAAAAATGAACGCTTGCGGACATTCTTGAGCAGTATTCTGACAAAAGCATAACGAATGAAAATAGCACCCTCTCTGGTTGATCGCAGAGAGGGTGCACGCATGTAAACTATTTGGACTCATCCATCAGCTGGCTGACCGTCACGAATTTATAGCCTCTCGCCCGCAGATCGGTAATGAGATCCTGCAAGGCGGCTAAGGTCTGCCGTTGATTCAGCCCACCGTCATGAAAGAGGACAATATCCCCGGACGTTACATTTTTCTTCACGCTGTTCGCGATGATCGAAGCAGTTCGTTCCAGTGACCAATCGCGCGGATCCACCGACCAATGAATCAAGTCGTAACCGGATGATTGGACGGCATTGACCACATCGTGGGTCATGACGCCACCGGGAGGTCGATAATACTGGGAGAGGATGCCGGTCGTCCGGTATATCGATTTTTCTGCCCGTTTGATTTCATCGTAAATTTCCTGTTCAGTCAGCTTGTTCAAGTCAAAATGATGATAGCCGTGATTGCCGATCTCATGTCCTGCTTTTTTGATCCACTGCATCACTTTGGGATACCGATCGGCTTGGGAGCCCAGGACAAAAAAGGTGGCGGGTACCCCGTTTCTATGCAGAGTTTCCAGAATGAGCGGAGTGTATTTCGGATCAGGTCCATCATCAAAGGTGAGGGCTACCACCTTTTTTTGCGAGTCAATCCGGTGGATCGGTTCGTAGGCAGGCTGGCTCAGGAAAGCCGACTGTGGATAAAGCAGCAGTGCGATGAGTAAGGGGACAGATGCAATCAAACAGCGCAAGCAAACCACCTCCTGCTTTTTTTCATTCCTTTAGGGTTGCCGCAGAAGAAGAAAACATGCCTGTCTGGTGATGTGGTGAATTTGGCAGTGGGTTGAAAAGAGCGATCTTCTCCTGCGAACGTACGTTTTATGGTACAATGGTGGCAGCCTATAAAACGTAAGGAGAGAAGCTCGTGGAATTCCGCGGATTATTGCAAGGCCTCGTCCATTCCTATCGAGGCAAGGAAGAACCAGTATCCTACTTTTTGCAAATAAATGAAGAAAAATTGCAGCTTAATGAGTGGCTGGGCAAACAAATTACACTTTCCTTTCTAGGACAAAAAAACTGTATCGCCTGTGGGCGTAAAACAAACAAAACCTTCAACAGCGGATATTGCTATCCCTGTTTTACGTCGTTGCCGGAGAACGATCTGTGCATCGTCAAGCCGCATGAATGTCACTTTGATCAAGGGACATGCCGCGATGCGAGCTTCGGGGAAACGTATTGTATGATTCCACACTACGTATATTTGGCTTTGTCCAGCGATGTGAAAGTCGGTCTTACCCGCAAAAACAATCAGCTCAAGCGCTGGGTGGATCAGGGAGCGGTACGAGCTATCCCAATCGCAGAACTGCCGACCAGACGCATGGCCGGGGAACTGGAGGTACACCTGAGTAAATATTTGCCGGATAAAACCAACTGGCGCAAAATGCTGAAAGGCGATGTCAACGAGGTAGATCTGATCAGCATGCGTGATGAAGTATATGAATACTTCCCGGAGGAATTCAAGCCATTCCGCCTGCGTGAAGATGAATGGGTGGACATTACGTATCCATTGCTTGAATCGTTGGATAAGATTACTTCGCTTTCCTTGGACAAGCAAGAAAGCATCAGCGGCCGCTTGATCGGTGTCAAAGCTCAGTACCTGATCTTCGACACGGGTGTCTTCCATACTCGTAAGCACGCTGGTTATCAGGTGAGCGTCACCGCATCATAAGTATAAGAACGGGCCAACTCCTGCAAACTGAGCAAAACGGGAAAAGGGAGTGAGGCAGATGCAACAAAAAATCGAGTATACCGATGAACTGACTGGAACTATCGCAGATGAAGGCGATCAAGATGAGCTGGGTGTTCCATTCAGTCCGCTGCAACGGATGTGGCAGGTGAATCCGGGGGCCGAGGCGGTTGAGCCGTCTGATTTGGAACCGGAACAAAAAGATTCATGAACTGTATAACCATGTACAGAGGAAACGGCAGCTTGGATGACAGGCGTGCCGTTTTACTTTTTCAAAGGAGGAAGGGATATGAGTTGGGTTCGGTCTATGGGAATGGCTTTGCTCATCATCGTCATTGGCTATTTGGGTGTGTTGGTCGGGATTCAATTAGGAAAGCACGACAACACTTTTGTGGCGAAAGAACTGGAGCGGGATCAGGATCAGGAACAGTCTGTTGGGACAGCGTTACCGCTCGCCCCAGCACCCGACCACGATCGGCTGCTACAAGCATTTCGTTCTACAGATGACAAAGGGTGGCGTATCGAATATACAGCCATGGAGATAGCGGCAATGCGGACTGTAGAGGAAAACAAGGATTACAAGAAAGTGCTGGAAAGGTACATAAGCAAGCAATTGGGCAAACAGCTGGTCACTTTTCAAACCGTCAGCCGCCAGGTGAACCCTCGGGAGGTGTTAGTGACGACTACGGATCGCAATGCCTATTTGCTCCAGATGGAAAAATGGAACAAAGCTAATGGCATCTGGGCCGTAACAGGGGCCAATCAGATGGTAATGGACACTCAAGGGAACACCTATTTTGTTGCTCCCTATCGATCGCTGGAAATTGCCCAGGCACCTGCTGATGTGGAGAAATGGGCAAATCAACTGCTGGCTTCGCCCGAGGCACGGCAAGATTATTTGCGAAGTGGGAGAAAAACATACGTGTTTCTGAAAACAACAAATAGCAGTCATACCGATTCGGTAGAAATCGAAGAGGTATTTGCACAGGTCAATGAAGTCCATATCTCTTATCAGTCACTTGAGGTTGGAGCGGAGGACAATCCACTGCTGATCAATGAATATATCCTGCTGGAAATCGATTACGCAGCAGATGCGGGGGTTACGTTTACGGAAAGCATCCGGGCGCCTTCGTAGCAAGAAAAGTCACTCCCGTTTGAGCATGGCCAATTTCCCATGATATGCTAGAAAAAGAAAGTGAGGAGATCCTAATGACAATCAAGGCTTATTTATACGACAAATGCAGCACGTGCCGTAAAGCGAAGCAATGGCTGACGAAGGAAGGCGTTTCCTTTACCGAGGTGCCAATCGTGGATGCGCCTCCTTCAGCCAGTGAGCTGCGAGCGATGTGGCAGGCAAGCGGGCTGGATTTGCGCAAATTTTTTAATACAAGTGGACAATTCTATCGTGAGCTGGGATTAAAGGATATGCTGCCAGGCATGAGTGAAGACGAGATGCTGGAGCTGCTGGCGTCCAATGGAAAGCTGATCAAGCGCCCGTTGATCACGGATGGCAAGACGGTCACATTGGGATATGACGAGGAAGTATTGAAGCAGGCTTGGGGGCGATAATCAGATGGGTACGCGCAGGCCTTCACAGCGATTGAACGAATTGACTTCTGCGATTTTCACCGAGATGGCACAACGAAAAAGGGCGGTGGCCGAGAAGCGGGATGTGATTGATCTCGGCATCGGCAGTCCGGATCAGCCGCCTGCACCGCACCTGATTGCAGCACTCACCGAGGCTGTGCAGCGTCCTGACGTGTATGGCTATCCCGGTTCGGAGGGATCCAGTGCTTTTCGTCAGGAGGTAGCGGCTTGGTACCTTTATCGTTTTGGTGTCGAGCTTGATCCAGAGCAAGAAGTGCATGCGCTGATGGGTTCACAGGATGGACTGGCCCATTTTGGCTTAGCCTGGGTGGATCCTGGGGATATCGTGCTTATCCCTGATCCGGGTTATCCGATTTATGCGGGGAGCGTGCATCTGGCCGGAGCTGAGCTTTATCCGCTGCCGCTGCGCGCCGATCGTGGGTTTTTGCCTGATTTGGCCAGCATTCCGGAAGAGATTTGCCAGAGGGCGAAGTTCATGATCCTCAATTTTCCGAGCAATCCGGTTTCCGCGGTGGCGCCGCTCTCTTTTTTTGAGGAGGTTGTTTCCTTCGCGAAGCGGCATGACATCATTGTCGTCCATGACTTGGCTTACTCGGAAATGGCTTTTGACGGGTATCGTCCACCGAGCTTTTTACAGGTGGAAGGAGCGATGGATGTCGGGATCGAGTTCAACTCGTTTTCCAAAAGCTTTAATATGGCGGGCTGCCGGATCGCTTACGTAGTCGGAAATGCCGAAATCATCAAGCCGCTGGCCATCGTCAAATCGAATGTGGACTATGGCGTTTTCGCTGCCGTCCAAGAGATGGCCATAGCAGCGATGCGAGCGGATCGGACAGGGCTGTTTGCCAATCCGACCAGCAGCCTTTATCAGGAGCGACGGGATCGTTTTCTGGCAGCACTCGCCAAGAGTGGTTGGGACATCCGGCCACCGAAGGCAACGATGTTTGTGTGGGCACCTGTACCAGCAGGGTGGAGCTCCCGGGAGTTTGCCTTTGCACTGTTGGAGGAGGCCGGTGTGGTTGTCATTCCTGGGAACGCCTTTGGCAACGAAGGAGAAGGATATGTACGCATCGCGTTGGTGCAAGAGTCTGAAGTCCTCGAGGAAGCGGCCAGCAGAATTGGCAAGAGTGGGATTCTGCAGCGAAAGCAGCATCAGGTATAAGGAATTTTACAGCTGGAAAAAATGGTTAGGGTGAAACAGTGCTTTCACCCTTTTGCTTTGAAATGTGAAGAATGTGTTAACTAGGTTGAAATGATTACAATCTTGTATTGACTATTATTTTTCATTTGATATTATGTATTTGTTGAGAATGATTATATTCAAGGAGGTCCATACATAATGGCACAACGTTTGGTAGGTCTACCTGCACCTGATTTTACTTTGGAAACAGCTCTCGGAAACGGTCAAGACTTCGGAAAAGTTTCTCTTTCCGACTATAAAGGAAAATGGTTAGTAATGTTCTTCTATCCAATGGATTTCACTTTCGTTTGCCCTACTGAAATCATCGCAATGAGTGATGCAGCAGAAGATTTCAAAGATCTCGACGCTGAAATCCTGGGTATTTCCACTGATACCATCCACTCCCACCGCGCTTGGATCAACACTCCACGCGACAAAAACGGCTTGGGTCAACTGAATTACCCACTCGCTGCAGACGTTCTGAAAACAACTGCTCGCAACTATGGCGTATTGGATGAAGAAGCGGGTATCGCACACCGCGGTCTGTTCATCATCGATCCAGAAGGCGTTCTCCGTTACCAAGTAGTAACTGACGAAAACGTAGGTCGTTCTACTGACGAGACTATGCGCGTGCTCCAAGCTTTGCAAGCAGGCGGTCTGTGCCCAGCGAACTGGCGTCCAGGACAAGCCCAACTGACTGCGAAGTAATAGCTTCTGCATTTCAACGTAAACATGATAGAAAAGGGTCTAACTTCTAGTTGTTAGGCCCTTTTTTGTAAAAAAAGTTTCGCCATCCCCCAAAAAAGGTGAGGTGTATTCACATGCGTCTTCGCGAAGAATTGCCTGATTTCCCCGGAATTACGGAATGGTTTAATAGCCAGGTATCGAAAGCGGATTTGGCAGGGAAACCGGTGCTTGTTCATTTTTGGTCGGTCAGCTGCTACATGTGTAAGGAATCCATGCCCCAAATTAACGAATGGCGTGAAAAATACAAAGACAACGGTTTGCAGGTGGTGGGCATACATATGCCGCGCTCCGAAGCAGACACCGATCTTGAAGTGATCAAGGAAACCATTGCGAAATATGAGCTTACCCATCCGATCGGGGTGGATAGTGAGTTGAAAACCGTAGATGCTTTCCAAAATGAGTATGTCCCGGCTTTCTATCTGTTTGATGAATCATTGCAACTCCGTCACTTCCAAGCCGGAGAGAAGGGGCTCAACCTCGTAAAAAAACGTTTGCATAGAATTTTGGGGATCGAAGAGGATTCCTAGAAATTTTGTCCAATACTATGGGGGAGCTATCTGATTGAAAGCGATGGGAGGATACGAAAGAGATGGATTTTCCAAAAGAGCTACGCTACAGCGAAGAACATGAGTGGGTACGCGTAGAAGGAAACAAGGCTTATATCGGCATTACCGCATTTGCACAATCTGAGCTGGG
>DASQNU010000156.1:0-2876 GCA_035644815.1 Bathyarchaeia archaeon
GAAAGATGAAATGGCAAGGAAGGTGATAGCTTTGATTTATGAAAATGGAATACGGACATTGTTTGCTCAATCTCCTCCCATAATGGCGATATAAATCAGACAGAAACTGGGGCAAATACCCAAAAAAGAGGGGAAACAAATTATGGGAAGAGTGTTGTTGCTTCGTCCGCTGGTAATTCGATACACTGTATTCATGACAGGATTGGCTGTCATGGCTTACGGAATCGGGATGATGATTGAGGCAAATTTGGGAGTGGCGCCCTGGGACACGCTGCATATCGGATTACAAAAGACATTTGGACTGACGATTGGCATATGGTCGCAAATCGCAGGTGCGTTCATCATTCTCGCATCCTATGTAATCGGCAAGATCAAGCCGAATGCAGGCATGTTTTTGAACATGATTTTCTTCGGGTTGTTTATTGACATTTTCATGTGGTTGAACTGGATCCCGATTGGTGAGTCGGTAGGTGAACGGATCCTCTTGTTTGCAGCCGGTTTGCTTATCTACACGTTTGGAACAGGTATGTACATCTCGCCGCGAGTAGGGGCAGGGCCGCGTGACAGCTTTATGCTCGCCTTGCATGAGCGAATGGGCTGGGGCATTAGCAAAGTCAGGATCGGGATTGAATGCACGGTCACCCTGGCAGGCTTTTTACTCGGGGGGCCGGTCTCGGTAGGGACGCTGGTAACGGCAGTGGCGATTGGGCCATTGATCAAGCAGTTTATCCCGATGTGGGAACGCATGATGGCAAGGCCGTATGGAACAAAACCACAAGCTCAGCTTGCTGAGTAGAAAAGCGTACAAAACCACCACGCGGGCAATCGTTTGCGTGGTGGTTTTTTTGGAGCCTATCAATTGGAAAGCTGTTGCTCGATTGTTTTCGTAAGCGGGCTTACAACATCGCCAGTATGAAGGGTAGTGACGGTTTCAATCAAGACGACTCCACACTCTTCTTCGGCAACCGGTTTGTGCAGAGTGTTTTTTGGCACTACATAAAAATCTCCTTCTTCAAGCACGACTGCGCCATTTTCAAATTCAATTCGTAAACAACCATAAATAACGAGAAACAGCTCATCTTCATTGTCGTGTTTGTGCCACACAAATTCTCCTTTTAATTTGGCAACCTTCAGATATTGATCATTTACTTTTCCAATCACACGCGGGGACCAATATTCTCTCACTTCTGCCAGTTCTTTTTTGAAATTGACAGTACCCGACATATTCAATGTGCCTCACCTCAACATTTTGATTAAAGAAAATGTATCACAATAAACGGAAAACGGATAAAATTTCTATAAATCATTTTCAAACCTCCGGATACGCTCTAACAAATCTGCGCCAAATGGATGATCGACAATGTACTTCCAGCTTCCATCGGGCTGTTTTCTAACAATTTCCGTCGTATGCCCTTGCATTTGTATCGGATTTCCATCTGGATTAACCGTGTGAAGAATAAAATGAGCACGTAGTAAAGCGATGTTTTCAAAGGGAATGCAGTATATATTATTGGAAACCATAACGCCCTTCCATTGCAATAATTCCTCCAGGGTTTGTTGAAAGGAATCGATTCCATGTTGGATTTCTCCATTGGGATGAACATGGATGCTATTCGTTTCGTATAAAGCAAGCAGATTCTCAATGCTGCCAGAATTATAGGCTTTCGCAAACGCAGTATTCATCTCTTCTGGATTCTTGACGGGACTATTCGGGATTTGGTTCATAAGATCGCCTCTTTCTGTATGAATCGTTCTATAACCTAACCTATCCGAATGTTGGCTCATAAGTAAGTACGCAGAAAAAAATGACATAGTCATAAAATGATAACCACAAGGAGGATGCGATGCCGTATCAGGACGATGTATATGGTTGCCCGGTAGAGGTTGGCCTGCAGATGATCAGTGGAAAGTGGAAACCTCGGATTATGCATGAATTACTGAAAGAGAAGAGACGGTTTGGGGAACTGCATCGGTTAATACCGCAGGTGTCCAGGCATGTTCTGACCACGCAGCTGCGTGAGTTAGAGAATAGTGGGATCGTAGAACGAACCATATACCCGCAGATTCCGCCGAAAGTTGAATACTCGTTAACCATTTTCGGCAAAAGTCTAGAGCCTGTATTAGAGCAATTAAATGCTTTGGGAGAGCATTTTATCCATGAACAAAAGAACGGGAATCAAGAAAACCATCAATAAAATTGGGTTGCGAGCATTGGATGCTGAAAAGGAGGATGAGGAAATGAAGATCAGTGAGCGATCAAATATTACCGGTGTGTGCTCGATCCATTCGCCATTATGAGAAGAAAAAGATCATCACTGCGAAGCACCTGGAAAATAATTGTGATGAGATGATGGGCTTGTATCAGGAAAAGTTACATCAAGTCAACAGACAAATCAGTGCGATGGAAGTGGTAAAGGATCGATTAGAAAAGCAAATTCGACAAATGACAGATAAACGTAAACAGACAGAATTGTCCAATGTATAGAGGGCTTAAATCGTCTATAGAGTCTGGAGTGAAAGAAATGCCATACAATATCGTTGCTTTTCAAAAAGAATTGCAAGATAAACTCGTCCAAATATGGTATCGAGCGGTTCGCCAAACGCATCATTTTTTGAAAGAAGAGGATCTGCTTTTTTATCTGCAAATGCTTGAGAACGGAGCATTGCAAGACATAGAAATTTGGGTGGCTTTACATGACAGTGAAGAACCAATGGGGTTTATAGGGATTGAAGGAAGCAAGATTGAAATGTTATTCGTAGACCCAACCTATCACGGCAAAGGTATAGGCACTCTCTTGATCAAACACATAGAAAAGTTGAAAGGAAGCAGTCTCACTGTTGACGTAAATGAGCAGAATGAGGGAGCGCATGCTTTC
>DASQNU010000157.1:0-29944 GCA_035644815.1 Bathyarchaeia archaeon
GATCTTTTTTGATTCTAGTGAAACGCCATAAAAAGAAGAACGTCAGATAAAGGGAAGGGAGGCCGGAGATTGATGCATTCCGATGCCGAAATCATCCAGCGGATCTTAGGTGGTGACATCGAAGCATACCGCGAATTGATCCAACGCTATCAACGAATGATCTTTGTTTTTATTTACAAAATGGTAAACAATCACTCCGATGCCGAGGATTTGACCCAGGAGGTTTTTGTCAAAGCATACGAAAAGCTTTCTTCCTATCGGGGAGACAGCCAGTTTTCAACTTGGCTGCACACAATGGCTCGCAATCGTACCATTGACTTTTTGCGTCGGAAAAAATATACCGAATCCGATGAGCAGTTAGCCTATGTTCCCTCGCAAAATCGGGAGGAATCTCCACAGGAATCTCTACTGGGCAAAGAACAGCGGCGGGAAATCGAAGAAGCGTTTGCCATGCTTTCCGATTCCTATCGGGAAGTGATCGTCCTGCGTTGCACACACGAATATCCGTTTGAACAAATCGCCGCCTTGCTGGGTGTGGCCGAATCGACCGCCCGCGTCCGATACCTTCGTGCACGTCAAGAATTAGCGAAAATATTAAGTCGAAAGGAAGGAGGGCTCATTCATGAACTGCCAGGAATTTAGACAATATTGGATGCACGATGCAGACAACATAGACGTAGCGCACATCGAGACGTGTGATGATTGTCTGAATTGGGTAGAAGAGAACTTCACAAGCGAGGAGGCCTTGTTCATGAAAGAGTTTCCGCAACCTTCTGCGCAATTGGAAGATCGAATCATGCAAGCCGTTTATCAGCTTTCGGCGCCTCAGGCCATTCCGCCGATCACGGCAACAGCGGAAACCATGCTGCCATCCTCTCCACCGAAGCATGTCCCACGCCGTTTTCAGCAATGGGGCTGGGTAGGAGCTGCCGCAGCGGTATTGGCAATCGGCCTGATCAGCGTACAGATGATGAATGGAAAGCAGTTGGATATGGCAGCAATCCAGGCTCCTGCAAATAGTTCCGAACAGACTGAGGTGGCTGTGAACGAATCAACCAGCGGTACTCCAGCAACTGCGGCTCCTAGTGTAGCCACTAGCACGCCAGAGCAGCCCAAGACTACCTCCTCACCTGACACCGGACAGTCTGCAAGTGGCCAAGTTATTGCGCAGAAAACGCCAGAGGAAAACGCACCCGCTACTGCTTCCCCTGATGCTACCCCCGCTCCAGAAATGGCTGTCGGACAGGGGAAAACCGAGGTAACGATCGCAATGTCGGAGACTCCCGCTACTTTTTCCGCTCCGGCTGGTAACGTAAATCAACCGCTGGCAGCTCGCAGCACCCCGACGAATGCTGCCGCAAAAACAGCTCCAGCAGCGACTGAACAGCAAGCCCCGATTCAAGGCCCTGTTCCTGCCACCGGCGAAGAGCAGAATTCCGCATTAGTGGATCAAGCGGCGCAAGCGAAAACAGGATCCATCGCAAGCATTGCCGGAATTGCGGATGAAGCTAACGCAGCCGCATCCGTCGCAGAATCATCGGATGCAGCTGACACAGAGGAAGCACAAATCACGCTTTCAACCTTTACGGACGTAGAGACCGCCAGCCATGCTGCGGATGTGTCGATCCCTTCCATCTCCAAGCTGCCGGAAGGATTCTCTCTCTCATCCGTATCACTTCGATATGAATCGGAAACAAGCAAAAAAGTAACCAATGTGTCGATTATGTACCACCGTAATTCAGATCCAATCAAGATCGAAGTGTCAAGGCAAGCAGCTGGCGAGCATAGCTTGTCGGTACCTGGCACATTTGCTGAAACACAAGTCTTCCAGGTCGGCACAGAACGCGCAATCGGTGTAACCTATCAAGGCACAGCCGGGCATGCGGTTCACTTCTATACCACAAAAGGAAACAACACCCTTTATGTCGTTCTCACTGCGAGCGGAATCAGCTTGCAGGAATTGATCCAGGTAGCCAAAGAGCTGTCGTGGACCGCAAAATAAAGCATGCAAAAAAGAGAGCATCCCGACTACCACTCCAGTTGGGCTGCTCTCTTTTTCTTTTCATCTGCCTATTACGACGTGACATCTTTCCGAATAAATACCGTATACGCGACAATCAATGCGACTGCTCCCCAGACACTCAACACCGTCAGCGAGAATGGTAGCGTCATGCCGGTAATCGGCGGCAACGTACCCGCCAAATAGTCCGTGAGCTGCATATTGACCATGAACAAGTATTTGGCTTGCTCCCAAGACGAGGCCATCTGCGTCAATATCGAGCCGCTGATCAAGGCAGCCATCATGATGCCCATCCCCGCGGCCGCACTGCGTACCAGGACGGACACCATCAAGGAGATCATCCCAACAATCAGGCAAACAAACCAGCCAAGTCCGTATTGCATCACCAAATACTGCCACTGGGGAATCATAAATACCTGGGATGTATCCAGCTCGGTGCCGACGATCTCAAAGCCAGTCAAGACGGGCAAATTCCAGCCGCCATAGCCGAATATCACACCGGATATCAGGTAGGCCATGAGCAAAGCCATCAGCATGGTCAGCGAGATGAACAGGATCAGGGTCAACAGCTTGCTGGTCAACACCTTCCACCTTCGAACGGGTCGGGTCAACAGCAGCTTGATGGTTCCTTCGCTGTATTCCGCTGATACGAGATCTACGGCCAGCACGACAATCATCAACGGCAAAAACAAGGAGATCGCCTGATCCATGAACCCTCTGGCAAACGAAGGTCCTCCTGGCGCATTCGGGTTGATGTCATGATCGAGATAATATTGCTGTTGTTCAATGCGGATCTTCAAAAACTGCCGCCACTCCTCCGGCAACCGACTGGAAGCGAGGCGGTTTTGCGTATCCACGATTTGCTGGGTCAATAATGCACGCCAATCCGAGGTTCCCATCCGTTCCTGAGCGGTTTGCACCTGCTTATATTGGGCATAGGTGAAAATAGGGATAAGGACGGCCAGGATCAACACGATTACCAGAAAACGGCGGCGGCGCAGCATTTTGATCGTTTCATTTTGTACCAGATCAAGCATGGTGCTCTTCATACCCAGCACCTCCTCCTACCAGCGATAAGAAGAGATCCTCGAGGGTGACCGTTTTCGCGGCGATCCCTTCCACCCGTATTCCTGCCTGGACCAATGCCTGATTCGTCGTAGAAATGTACTCGGTGTCCATCCGGCACTTTACTTTTTCAGCTTCCGTCCATACCTCCGTCACGTACGGCAGGCTTTTCAGCAACTCGACCGCTCTCTCCGTATGTGCTGAGGCAAACACCCATTCCACGCGGTCGGCGAACTGCTCCATCAAGGCTTCCACTCCCCCGACAGAAATGACCTTTCCTTTATCAATAATGGCGACGCGATCACACATCATTTCAATCTCGTTCAGAAGATGGCTGGAGATAAAGACCGCCAGTCCCTCTTCTTCAGCAAGCTTGCGGATAAACTGACGAAGCTCACGGATCCCGGCCGGATCAAGTCCATTGGTCGGCTCGTCCAAAATCAACAGTCGCGGTCGATGCAGCAATGCCTGCGCGATCCCCAACCGCTGCCGCATGCCCAGCGAATACGTCTTCACCTTGTCATCAATCGCCTCTGTAAGCTCAACGAAGTCGACTACCTCTTGAATCCGTGCCGCTGTAACATCCCCGCTCATCCGAGCGAAATGCTCCAGATTTTCACGACCGGTCATGAATTTGTACAGCTCCGGATTCTCCACGATACAGCCGATCTGACGTATCGCTTTCGGGAAATTATCCAAAAGAGAGACCCCGCCTACCTTGATTTCACCGTCATCCGCAGAGGCGAGACCCACAAGCATGCGGATGGTAGTCGTTTTGCCAGCGCCATTCGGCCCCAGAAAACCGAAGACCTCACCGCTGTACACTTCAAATGTAATATCATGAATGATTGGCCGTCGACCGATCGCTTTTTTCAGACCGGTGACGGAGAGTACCACTTCCGCCAAACGCCCTCACCTTTCCTTCTCACACTTCCACCCTGCGAAATCTCGTCCAGATGTGATACACTACCAACGTATGGAAAGCAATTTTATTATAACACTGCACGAGCAAAAACCCACCCATTTGAAATGCTTGGATCATTCCACACGTGATAAAAGGAGGCCTTGACCATGCGGCTTTTTACTGGCCAGCCGCTCTGGCGACTCACATTTACCATATCGCTTTTTTCCCTGCTGTTGTTCGCTGTCGGATTCGTGTTCGCACTCGATCCATCCCCTTTGCGTACGGCGCCACTGGGTACACCCTCTTCCGAACAGGCCAATGATCAAGCCTCTACTCCGCTGCCTGCCAAAGGACAGCTAAAGGTCGTCACGCTCGGCGATTCCCTTACACGCGGCGCTGGGGATGCCAATGGCACCGGCTATGTCGGTCTGGTCAAGGAAGCTCTGGAAGAACGGCGTGGAGCCACTCCCATCCTGTCCAATCTGGCCATCAACGGGTTGGAATCGTCCGGTCTGCTGGAGCAATTGAAGCAGTCACAGGTGAAGGAATTGCTGAGCGAAGCCGATCTGGTTCTCTTTACGATCGGCGGTAACGACCTATTCCGCCAAAGCGGCAGTGTGTATGAACTGGACGAAAAAAAATTGGCCGCAGCGATGGACAGCTTGGCGACCAATTATGAAGAAATATTAGAGCAGATCCGGAGCTTGAACCAAAAGGCCCCGATCATCTATACCTCTTTGTACAATCCATTCGGGGATACGGAAGCAAGCGCAGACACTACTCCTTACGTGCTGGCCTGGAACAGCAAAGCGGCAGATCTCGCTGCCCGCTACCCGAATGTCATTGTGGTTCCGACCTATGACCTATTTTTCCGAAAAGAAAAGGCATATCTGTACTCCGACCACTTCCACCCCAATCATGCGGGGTACGAGCGAATGGCGGAGCGAATCATGCAAGCATTGGAATAACTTACTGGACCGGCTGGCGACTGATCGTCTGACCGGTCTTTTTGGTATAGACGCGGCCACCCGCCCAATAAAACACACTGCCGATCATCGAGATAGCGGCCACTGTGGTAAACAGTGTCTCCCCCCCGTATTGCGACAGCAGAAAGCCCCCCATCCAAGGTCCGATAAATTGCCCCAGGTTGCTGAAGCTTTTTGCTCCATAATAAGCACCGCGCATTTCCTCAGGTGCCAAACGGTCGATCATCACATCTGAAGCCGTAAAGGTCAAAATTTCTCCAAACGTAAAGATCGTCATGGCGATGATAAACATCGTCCAACTATTGGCGAAGGCATAGCCTAAATCTCCAATGGCATAACAGGCATTTCCCACCAAAATGCTGGTCATCGCTGTCCGTTTTTCCGCCCAGCGTGCAAATGGGATCTGCATGACGACGACCACAATCGCATTGACACTCATCAAGATCGCAAACAGCTTGATCCCATCCGGCATCGTCATCTCGGTGAATTTGGACAGCGTACTGGACATCTGCGAATAGCCGATGGCACCCAGAATAGCTCCTGTCACATAAAAACGGAATGCCGCGTCATGGATGACCACGTCCCACGCTTTGCGCAAGGTGACATGCTCTTTCTTTTGCCCTTCGATCTGCTTGATGCCAAACCGGTTCAACAGATATTGCAAGCTGATCACGTAAATCAAATAAATACAGCCTGTCAAGATAAAGGGCATGGGAGAGCCTTGTACCGCAAAAAGAGCCCCCACGATCGGACCGACCGCCACCCCGATATTGATCGCCATATAACGCAGCGCGAAAACGCGATAACGTTTTTCCGGCGGAGTAAGATCAGCCATCAAGGCTTGTGAAACGGGTTCATAGAACGAGCGGCACAGTCCGCTGAACAGATTCAGCAGCAGGAAAAACCACGGACTCTCCCCGTAGGCAAAGCCCCAAAAGACAAAGATCCATACATAGAGCGCGAACAGCATGATGCGCCTGCGCCCGATCATATCCGATAACGTCCCCCCGATAAATCCGCCGAGGGTACCTGCCAGCGCCCCCGCCCCGATCGTCAGTCCGATGGTAGCGGCATCCATATCCGTATGTTTCGACAAATACAAAAATAAAAAGGGCATGCTCATAGATCCTGCAGCACGCACAAAGATCGTTCCCACGACCAGCGAATGCACGATGGGATGGTACTCCTGCAAAAAAGTACGCAGCCTGTTCATATCCGGTTTTCCCCCACTCTGTATGCGTGGTGATTCCGCGCATTTTTCTATTTATTTCAAGTAGTTTCCTCATTTTACATAATTCCGATTGTTTCGTCTTGTCTTTTCGAAAAAATTTTTATCATTTTTTAGTACCTAGTACTAATAGTTAGTGTTATAATCAGATCACAAATATTAAAAGAGGTGATGATGATGTTTAGAGCAGTGATTAGTGGAATCGGCTCTTATGTACCCGACCAAGTTCTTACCAATGCCGATCTGGAGAAAATGGTGGAAACCTCGGATGAATGGATCGTTTCACGTACGGGCATTCGCGAGAGACGCATCGCTCCTCCTGACATGGCGTCTTCCGATCTGGGTTACTTTGCAGCGCAGGAAGCGATCACAGCGGCAGGACTTACCGCAGATCAGATCGACATGCTGATCGTCGCGACTTCCACACCGGATTATCCGTTTCCTCCGGTAGCCTGCATGCTGCAGGAGCGCCTGGGTTGTCGGACCATTCCTGCCTATGACTTGAGTGCGACCTGCATCGGCTTTCTGTCTGCGCTGGAGACCGCTGAGCAATTTATCAAGACAGGCAAGCATAAGCATGTTCTTATCGTAGGAGTAGACACGCTCTCACGGATCACCGATTACACCGATCGCACCACTTGCATTCTCTTTGCTGATGGTGCTGGTGCATTTGTCCTCTCTCGCGATGATTCTGCCGAGTCGAATGAGGCTGGCATCCAATATACCGCTACCCATTCTGACGGCACTTACTTCCCCTATCTATACGTACCTGCGGGAGGTAGCCGTCATCCACAGGTGAACGATCAGGCTGAAAAATCGAAGATCGTGATGGAAGGACGAAAAATTTTCCGACTCGCCGTCACCTCCATGTCGGAAGCAGCCAAACAAGCGATGCAAGCGACCCAGATGAATCTGGACGACATTGACTGGGTCATCCCCCATCAAGCGAACCAAAGAATTATCGATGCCGTGGCGGAGCACCTGGATGTACCTGCTGAAAAAATGATCAGCACCGTAGCCGACTTCGGCAACAACTCGGCTGCAACGATACCGCTAGCGATGCACACGGCCGTAAAAGATGGGCGGATCAAACGAGGAGATACCCTCATGCTTCTTGCCTTTGGCGGCGGTCTGGTATGGGGATGCGTGATTCTCACGTATTAAATTCGTCTATGAAGAACACTTTTGTCACAAGCGAAAGAGCCATCTAGCATTAGTCTGGATGGCTCTTTCGCTTTTATTTATAACCGGAAAGAAAAATACAAAATTGCAAAAACAGATAAAAAAGCAAAAAGACAATGTTCCATTAAATAATTTTTAATGATAAAATCACACCATAAAATTCCAAAAACAGGAAGTGCGAAGGGTGAAATGAAATGGCGAGTAAGGAAGCGACACTACTTTACTCAACGATGGGGGAACTGATACAGAAATACCGTAATCATGCAGGATTGACTATATCAGAATTAGCGAGACAATGTGGGATACACAAAGGGGTCATCTCGAGAATTGAACTGGGCGAAACGCGCCGGCCTGAACTAAAAACGATGTTGCCCATTGCGAAGGTATTAGAGATTCCTACAATTGAGATCCTTGAGTATTATGTTGACGTAGAACAACGACCCGACGTCCTTTTCGACTTAATGAAGGAAGCAATTGATCTCTGCGCCAAACCTTTACTTTCTAAAATAGCTTTCCGTTATCTTCAAACTCCTTATGATCAAAGCTATCTGTTAATCGCACGGCTTTTTGATTTTACTGAAACGATTACCGACACCTCCATTAAACTGGCCTTATATGATGTGATCGTCAAATATGCACGAGAGCATGGTATACAGCAATTCTTGGCAAAAGGAATGCTTCAAAAATATTTAATTGAACGGTACGAATTCAATCGATTACATGAAACCTTCTACAGCGGCAGGGAGATTTTAAACTATACTGATTTTTTATCCCCGCAAGAGAAAGTGACACTCTATTATCGAATGTCTCTTCATGCCTACGCTTTAAACAAGTATGAGAGTTGTATTGAGTTAGGCAAATTAGGTCATTCTGAAGATACAAGCAGGAACGAACTGAGGGAACGTGTCGCATTAGCAATATGTAATTCGTACATGTTTTTAGGGAAATTCGCCGCTTTGAATGAGCATCTATCCTTATATGAGAAATTGAACTACAAATTCATTACCGAACGTTTGAATCTCTTTCGCGCTTTTGTGTTATCCCGAACAGGAAACTACACGGAGGCAATTCCTTTACTAAAAGAAAGTTTGAAAGATGTTACGGAAAGCAACCGCATCTATCGAGTGAATGAACTGTTAGAAGCATTCTTTCATGTAAATGATCTTCATTCGATCGAAAAAATGATAGAAAACGAAGAGAAGAAATTTTTACTTCTGGACAACGATCCCAATCAATATTCAGGACTCGGTAAGTATTTTCGCCTGAAAGGCACCTTTTTGATGAAGTTGAACTCATTCGATGAAGCTATGGAAGCTTATCTCCAGAGCATGTATTACTACGCTCAGATTAATGCTTTTAAAGAGTTGGCTGAATGCTCCGACGATATTTTTTCCTATCATTGTCAACATCAAAGAAACATAAGTCTGGATCTTCTAGAAAAACTGAAAAAGGTATATAATGTCATTGTTACCAAAAACAAACTGAGGAGCGATGAAAAATGAAAAAATGTATCATCAGTATCATGACCTTGTCCATGATGTTTTCCCTATCTTTCCTCACACCACAAATGAGTGCATCCTTTGGAAAGGAGAAACCTCATAAAGTCATCCTTGTAGATAGTCCTGGTTTCTAAAAACACAAGAGCGCCTGAATGGCGCTCTTTTTTAAATGCCTTTATGTCATTTTTTGTATTTTTTTGTAAAACGTCTCTTTATTTCGTTTTTTTACAGATATAAACAACACCAAATATCATTGATTTCATATGGAAGGATCCGGCCAAGGAATAGAGGGTCCCTAGCCTGTTAAAGCAAGCACGACATCAATCGTCATAAAAGACCTAAACGATACAGGAGCGATTCCCTTGAGAGAAGACCGCCTTAAACAAACCATAGCAAAACTACGTTTACAATTGTCTACTTTAGCAAAGGAAAAAGGTTTATCCGATCTTTCGGTCTTAGCACTCAGTCAAGAACTTGACCTCTACATCGTAGAATTTCAGCGAAGATATACGGGAGCCAGAAAATGCTCAACCTTGACCAATTCCTGGAGATAGCATTTTTGGTTATGTTACAACTCCTTTTATTGTTTCAAACAGATGGTGGATATAACCAATGAAATTGTTGATCACAATCCTTTTACTTCCTGTAGTCTTTGCCATTCTCTTCGCTGGATACCTGGTCAAGCAAGAACATGACAAGGTCGGTATTCAAACCGAACATGTATTGCTGGCAATTGTCTTGGTTATCGTAGCAATCTTATGGAACGTTCGTTACTATTTATAGCCGCCCCTGTTGTGAATAATAAAAAGGAAAGGCACCTGTCTGTTTTACAGGTGCCTTCTATGAATCTCCAGCTTTTCTATGATTTCATTAGCTTCATTCCACTTCAACGCACGATACACATCATCATGGTAAAACGTAAACCAAGCCCCGCGGCTGATCCCTTCTAGCAGCCATTTTTCCTTAGCGAAAATCGAGGTCATCGGGTAATCATCATACGCCATTACCCAAAGCGGATTCTGATGGGCATGGGTCGGCATCAGATCCGCCATGTGAAAGAGATGCTCTCCTTTGCTTTCCATGCAGACGATCGCATGTCCGTCGCTGTGTCCACCCGTATGGATCATGGTGATCCCCGGGACGACCTCCATCTCTGCGGAAAACGTCTGGACTTGCGCTTCAATCGGCCGCCAATTCTCCTCCCAATACGTATTGCGGGAGCGAATATTGGGATTTCTCATCTCATTCCATTCCGTCTCCTGGACGTAGATCACCGCATTGGGGAAAGTGGAAGCAAGCTGGTCGTTCTCTTTCGATACCAGGCCATTCGCATGATCGTAATGCATATGCGTCATCATGACGATATCAATATCTCCAACAGTTAGCCCCAGCTCCGCCAGGGACTCCTGGATCTGCGACTCTGACTGCAGCCCGAAATTTCGTTTTTGTTTTTCCGTTAATCGGTTCACGCCCATCCCCGACTCGATCAGGAGACGCTTTCCTCCCGCTTCCACCAGGATCGGGTCTGCCCGCAGCGGAATCTGATTCAATTCATTATTCGGATAACGCTTGCTCCACAACGGTTTCGGAACCACTCCGAACATCGCTCCCCCATCCAACTGGGTAAGGCCGCCAAGAAGCCAGTGTAACGTGATTTCTCCTAGCTGAAGCTTGTCCATCT
Organism: Bathyarchaeia archaeon; assembly: GCA_035644815.1. Classification (GTDB taxonomy): domain Bacteria; phylum Bacillota; class Bacilli; order Brevibacillales; family Brevibacillaceae; genus Brevibacillus_F. The sequence continues at coordinate 10,566 of DASQNU010000157.1, forward strand.
TTGCTACCTCCTTTTTCTCTGAAAAAAAGCACCCTGTCATGGGGTGCTTAGCCTTTTAACGTGACGTGAACCATACGTGACTGTGGCATAATTTCTAATAAAATCTCACTCGAAACCGCTTGTACGGTTAAGTCTGATTCCATACGGCGGTGGGTCAAGAGCAATTGTGCTACTTTTTCTGATTCCCGGTAGATGCTGACCAGCGTCTGTATCGGATTGGCACTCCCACCCGCAATTGTCTTGAAATCAGGGGCTAATGAGAACGTCCAACCTTCCACCTTTACTGTTTGCTCTGTGAAGTACAAGAATTGGCGCTTTCCTAATAGTATGCCGTTATCGCCCATGGCGATGCCCCCTAACATGATCATCCGAAATAGTACATTGTTTTTTTATTTTGCTATGAATGGATAAGAAAAGGAAGGGTTTCGACAAAACCTCTCATAACCCGACATTTCTTTTACGATCATACCAAAGGCCTAGCTTGTCTGACCAGCAAAATATCGCGATCTTCAAAGAATTCAGAGTGATTTTTCTTTTCGAAAAGCCAAGTTTCGTTTACAATTATGATTACGATTTTTGAACGGAACAGGGAGGAAGCGACATGGACCACACCTTGCAGATCGTCAATCATTCGCAGCGCCTGGCGACGTTTCTTCATCATGAGGAAGGCTCGTCCATTCGCTTTCATCCTACGACATGGGACTATTTCCCTATGAATGTGATCAAGGAACGTTTACAGCTATGGGAAGATGCTGCCAATGGCCCATACTTTCGCCGTCCTATCACCTGGTTTGAAGAGTCGGATAGTTTGACTGTACCGCTACCTGCATTGCCAGCAGGCTTTTCTCCTCTCGTACAGATTGCTTCCAAGCTGGATGAAACCGACAGGATCACCCTGCTGTCCTCCTTGGCAAAGGCAATCGATCAGCTTCATCAGCATCGTTTTGTTATGGGATTTCTCAGTCCGGAACAGATTTACTTCCGCATGGATACAGGAGAATTGCTGCTTGATGTTCAGCCTTTTCCCCATGCTTATCCTTTTGTGAACAAGGTACTGCCTGACTATCCATTTGCGTTGTTGTCCCTTTATGCACGCCACCATGTAATGCCGCGACTTGCTGACTTTTATGGAATCGGATTATTGATCCAATGGCTTGCATTGGGCGATGTGCCTGACGATCCTGAGGTAATTCCGGCTGTATTACCGGCTTGGCTGCAGGAATTGTGCAGACAGCTCATCCAAGCTCCGGAGCAATTTCATTCCGCCGCAGAAATTGCTGAACGCCTGTCTTTCGGAAATTCCTTGGAGCTGACCACGATTGATGAAGCGGACTCTTTAAGGGGTCTGGAATTTCTTCATCCGATGACACCACCGATTTTACCGGAAGAAGAAAAGATCCTGGCCTCCTTTTTGCATAAAAAAGATGTCCGTTTGCTTGGATTGATCTGTACAGATGAAGCCGTGCGGTATGACGTCTACCACGAACATCTCAATGCGCATGTGGAAAAGCATGTTTTCATCATGATCAATTGCATTCAACTTCCCTATTCATGTCTGCGCGAAGTGATTGAGCGGACGGTCGCCTTTGCCTATACGTACCTGCCGTATGCCGAAAGTACCTTGAACCGTTTGTTGCGCAGATTTGAACAAATTATCAGTGAGTACAATACGGGCGGAGAAATTGTAGAGCTGCTGGCCGAATGGTTATTCCAGTTGTACCGGGAAATTTCCCCGCTAGTCGAGCAACAAAGCTTTTTCTACACCTTGGAGAATTGTGAAAACATGGACGAGGACTCACAGCGTGTTTTCAGCTATTTTTGGAAGGCATACGGGGAGCGGCTGGATGAAATATACGTGGTTTTCAGCGGCAAAGAAAAGCCATCTCTCTTTCTGGATGATGCAATCCTTCAGATACCCATTGGCCAAAAATGCAAAGACATGTACAGACTTCTCCTGTCTTCCCAGTTAGGCAAAGTGAACGGGCGTTTGCTGGAGCGACTCACCCAGCATTTTTACGACGCCCAGGTCGATTTTATTCATGTCAGGCTCCTGTTAGAGGATTGGGTTCAGCGCAGGGTTCTGATCTTTTCTTCAGCAGGATGGTATCAGCACGAAATGTTTCCTGTCGAAGACTTGCGTATATCGGCTCGCGATATCATTATCCATCGCCTTGCGTCTTTGTCACCCAATGAGCTGGACATCTTGCGCATCTTGATTTGCTTGCCTCACCCGGTCCGTGCCCAAACGATATTTCAGGCAAATGGCTTGGATGTTGAAGTGCTGCATAAAGCTCTGAACCGTTTCCAACAACTCGGTCTAGCCCATGTTTACAGTATAAACCGGATCTTTGTCTCCTTTGATGTTGCCTCGTTAGCGTTGTATCACTTGCCGCAGCATGAGCAGCAGCGCTATTACCGGCAAGCGTTGTTGTATCAACAGCGTTTCCGTCCTTCTCTCCTGCCGCAGCTTATTGAGCTTAGCATGCTGGCGGGCGACAAACGTCAGGAATATTATTTTCTCATCCACTATTATCGCAAAATCCGTCGATTGCTCGGTCTTGAGCGACGGAAAAGCATGCTGGAGAGCTTGAAACAGCTGCAACAAGCACTGAAGCGAGATCGCCTTATCTGCTGGGACCGCCTGTTATATCAGGTGTATGTGAAGCTGAATCGCTATGAGCAAGCAGAGCAGACTGCGCGTATGCTTCTGCAAAAGACTGGCGAAGCATTTGACCGCTTTTCTCTTTTGCGTGTGTTGCTCTATACCAATCAATTGGACATTCCTCGAACAAAACAAGAGCTGCTTCGCTTGCTGGAGGATCGCCAACAAACGCTGACCGATCGGGCTCGCGCCGCGGATCTGATTACCCATCTCAACTTATTTTCGCCGTTGCTCCGAGAAGGTGCGGAAATGTTGGATCGGTTTTACCGGGAGGAATTTTACCCGCAGCGAGCATCTCTTTCCAAGTATTTATTTGCTGAATTTACGCTCTCTTATATCGTCCTTGTATTCGATTATTTTCCGGAGCATGAGGAATGGGCGTCCGTCCTTCGGCAAAAACTGGAATCGATCCTTTCGCGTTCAACTTATCACGACTTGTTGATTGAGCTGTACAATTCTTACTTGTTTCATCACAACACCAAGATTGCCCATACGTACAATCAGCGGCAATTAGCGTTGGCCCGTCGCTTCGGCTTCCTCATGAAAGAAGAGATCAGCTATATTAACGGCATGGAAATCGCCCTCTATCTGGGGGATACCATCGACTACCGCCACTATTTGGAGCACGCCCGGCAGATTGAAGAATGGAAGCGGACGGATCTGCGCGATCAGTACTTGAATCATCAATTGATGTATGCTTGTGAATGGAAGGATTGGACACTGTTCCAGACCATTGAAAAGGAATTGCTGCAATTGGATCTGAGCGACTATTCGTTCTTCTTTTGGGAAGTCATCAGCCGCTATGCTGCATTTCGCCGCAACGATCCACTACCTCCGCCAACCGTCTGGGCTGAGGAAAACGATGCAACCTTGTTCATTGATGCGCTTTATCAAATCGAGAGCGGGAAGATCGAGCATGCCATCGGTTTGTTCAAGCAAGCCATCGCCGCTAACGGCTCCCGCATTTTTAGCGGCTGGGCCATGCGGGAGATGATTGCTTTGCTTCTTGAGCAGCATTCGGAAGAAACGCCATACTGGCTGGATCAGCTCAAAAGGTTTTTGCAGACCTTTGCCTATGATTTATTCTGGCCGGACTATTTCCGCTTTTCTGCTGAATGGAGCATACAAATAGGCGAAAAGCAGCGTGCGCTCCTCGCCATGCGTCGTGCGTCGAATATTTATCAACTGATCGAAAAAAATGACTACGCGGAAGAACTGAAGCACTTACTGGCGGATGCCATGCTGCCGGAGTATGTACCAGCCCACACCCCTCTCGCCATGGAACCCGAAGTGCAGCAGCTGCTTGCGGATAGAAAGCAACTGCTCCAGCATTCGCTCGATTTGCAGATCATCATGCAGCTAAGCGAGCAGGTGACGGAAGAGCTGGAACTGAACAAAACCTTGCAGCGGCTAAGCCATGCTTTATTTGAATATTTCCCAATCACGCTAATTGCGATTGATTTCCAGCTGCTCTTTCGCCGGGAAAAGGTGTTCTATCGGGCTTCTGGCACAGTAAAGGATGTGTCACAGCTTCGTTCGCATACTAACCAACTGGCGCCGCCTTATCGGATTCGTTTATACCAGCAAGGGGAGCAGAAAATTACGCTTGAAGTCTGTTCATCAGAGCTAGCTGAAACGAATCGTCTCCACATGGAACATTTTTTGTCCTTCATCAAGCCGCATGTAGCCAACGCGCTATTATACATGGAAATGATGATTGATGGCCTGACTGGATTCTATCAACGCCGCTTTTTCATGGAACGACTGTCGAGGGAACTCCTTTTGGCGAAGCAGTACGATCTGGATCTTTCCGTCATCATGCTGGATATCGATAACTTCCGATTGATCAACCTGCATGGCCATCAGGAAGGAGACCGCGTGTTGAGCGAGGTAGCCGAGATTGTACGCGGAGTGCTGCGGCCCAATGATATACCTGGCAGGTACGGCGGAGAGGAACTATTGCTCATCCTGCCCAAAACGAGCGGCACCTCCGCACTGCGACTTGCACGAGAAATTCGCCGGCAGATCGAGGAAGCATTTGGCAACCGTGAAGAATATAAGGTCACCGTTAGCGTTGGCGTATCTACCCTGTCACATGCAAAGGCAGATACGGTGGATGATTTGATTCGGTTAGCCGATGATGCGGAGATCGCGGCGAAAAAGACAGGGAAAAATCGGGTTGTGGCTGCATGGGAGATCGAGCAGTGAAAACCCTGGTTGCCCGAAATAAAAAAAGGCGTGTAAACTGGTTACAGTTATTGCACGCCTTTTGCCATACACGTAATCCGAAAAGGAGTGTTGGGTAGTGATCTTTCAACGTGATGGTTTAACCGTTCGGCTATTAACAGAAGCCGATAAGCAATTACTGGTCCAGTGGCTCTCCAATCCATCTGTATTAGCGTTTTACGAAGGAAGAGACAATCCGCATGACCTCGATAAGGTAAATCAGAACTTCTACGAGGATCCAGATGAAGCAGTGACCCGTTGCTTGATTGAATATGAACAACTCCCCATCGGCTATATCCAATTTTACCCATTGGATAACCAAAGCAAAATCGATTACGGATATGAAGTAAACGAAATCATTTATGGGACTGATCAGTTTATAGGGGAAACACTCTACTGGAATCGAGGCATCGGTAAGCTTCTTATACGGTCTATGGTTGCTTATCTATGCAAGATAAAAGGTGCACATAAAGTGATTATGGACCCTCAATCATGGAATACAAGAGCGATTCGTTGTTATGAGTCTTGTGGTTTCAAAAAGAGTAAGCATCTCCCTAAACACGAATGGCATGAAGGCGAATACAAGGATTGTTGGTTAATGGAATACAGCGAAGAACCTCATGAAGCTAATACTTTCTGATCCAGCAAAAAAAGCCTTGGCATGTTGCCAAGACTTTCTCTTTTCCAAATACGCGTTCCATATCAAACGTTGCGTTGAATCATATCTCCCGTCCAACTAACGTTCCTTCCAAAATCGCCCGCTTCGCATCCAGCTCCCCTGCCTCTTTGGCGCCACCAATGAGATAGACGGGAAGCTTTCCGACCAGCTCTTCATACAAGCGATTGTCGGGCTTCGCTCCTGCAGCGATAATGACCGTGTCTGCTGGGATAAATCGTTCCTCGCCTTTTTCCCATACCATTACACCCTCAGGCGTAATCTCCTTGTACTCAATTTCTGTTTTCATCACCACGCCTTGCCGTTTGAGAGTGGCTAGGACAGCCCATCTAGTCGTTTTGCCAAGTCCTGTTCCTACATGTTTTCCTCGGCGCAGCATGGTAATTTTTCGGCCGCTGTGATTCAACTGCACCAGGCTTTTGGCATCCAGCAGGGACTGCTCGAGCAGATATTGGTTGGTCTGTGCCGGCATCGCGTGGTTGTGCACCAACAGGTGGGACAGATCACAGGCGATTCCTCCTGCCCCAATCAAGACGACACGTTGTCCCACCTTGACCTCCTTCCGAAAAACCTGTGTATAGCTGACCACATGCGGCAAGTCAATGCCCGGGATCTCTGGCCGACGTGGGATGACCCCGGTCGCGATGACAACTCCCTCAAATCCTTCTGCGATCAGCTCCTCGGCATTCGCCCCCTTGCCCAACCGGATATCTACATCTAAACGCTGCAGCTCGGTTTGATAGTAGCGCAGGGTTTCATCAAATTCATTTTTCCCTGGTACCTGTCTGGCAAAATTGAGCTGACCGCCGATGCTCGTTTGCTTTTCGAACAGCGTTACCCGATGCCCACGTTCGGCCAGTACACGTGCAGCCTCTAAACCAGCAGGGCCAGCCCCAATGACTGCAACACGTTTTTTCACCTCAGCTGGCGAAAGCGCCAATTCCGTCTCCCTGCCAGCCAATGGGTTGACCAGACAGGATGCGGGCACCCCGGCAAAAATATGATCCAGACAGGCTTGATTACACGCGATACAAGTGTTTACCCGATCAAATTCACCCTGTTTGCTTTTCTGTACCAAATACGCATCCGCAAGAAACGGTCGGGCCATAGAAACCAGATCACATTGTCCATCATGCAGGATCTCCTCCGCCAGACGCAAATCATTGATGCGATTGCTGGCAATGACCGGGATTCGCACGGCTTGTTTCACCTGTCTGGCCACCCAGACGTATGAACCGCGCGGCACCATCATGGAAATCGTCGGAACTTGTGATTCATGCCAGCCAATGCCGATGTTCAGTGCATCGACTCCAGCCTCCTCCAATAACTGGGCGAACCGAAGCGTTTCTTCTGGTGTAGTACTATTCGGAATAATATCAAGACCCGACATCCGGAAAATGACCGGATAGTCCTCTCCGACTGCTTGCCGAATCTGCTTGGCAACTTCCACCCCAAAACGGGCGCGGCGCTCAAAGTCTCCCCCCCACTCGTCAGTACGAATGTTGGTGACTGGCGACAGAAATTGATTAATCAGATATCCTTCCGAGCCCATGATTTCCACGCCATCAAAGCCCGCCGCCTTTGCACGCAGCGCCCCCTTTACAAACGCCTGAATCGTCTGCTCAATCTCGTCCGCACTGAGCTCACGCGGTGCCGTGCGGTTGATCGGTGCTTGCAGGGGAGAAGGCGCTACCGGCGTCATACCTGTTGCCTCTTTATAGGCATATCTGCCAGCATGAAACAGCTGCAGAGCGATTCGGCCGCCTGCTTGGTGGACGGCTTCCGGGATAGGTCGCAGCCTCTCGACATCTTCATCCCGATAAATATTGCAGTAGGCTTCTCCCATGCCGCCCTCTGGACATACTGCAATCCCTCCAGTAACAATCAAGCCCGCTTCTCCCCGCGCGCGCTCCGCATAAAAGGAAGCAAGGCGGTCGACTCCACCCTCCAGCTTCTCCAGACCCACGTGCATCGATCCCATCATGATCCGATTCGGAAGTGTAAGCGCTCCCAATCGAATCGGTGTAAACACATTTGTAAGCATAGCCTTATCCCACCTTTTTGAATCGATTTGCAAATGAAATTTTACGAATGAACACTCATTCATTTTTCTCTTGAATAATCATTCTTGTTCTACAGGAAAAATTCCTGCTTTGCCAATAAATTTCCGGTTTACCCTTGTCCGTTCACCTGCACAACGCTAGACTATGCTTGTAGCTACTTAAAGGAGGTCTCGTATCATGCAAACAATCGGTTTTATCGGACTTGGCACCATGGGGCTGCCGATGGTTCGAAATCTGCTGCAGGCGGGTTATCCAGTCTATGTGGTTTCACGCAGCCGCGGGCCAATCGATACAGCTATCTCTCTAGGTGCCGTCGAAGCAGCGAACCCTCGTGAATTAGCAGAGCGTGTAGATATCTTACTCACTTGTCTACCGCTCCCTGCCTCCATCGACGAAGTGTATTTTGGACCAAACGGGATCCTGGAAGCAGACCTCCGCAATAAGCTGGTGGTTGACCATAGTACAGTGAGTCCGCTGACGAATCACCGTTGTCAGGAAGCGATCGCAGCGAAGGGTGGATCCTTTATGGATGCTCCATTAAGTGGCGGTCCAATGGGAGCAGAGGCAGGCACTCTGGCCATCATGTGCGGCGGCAAGAAAACCGATTACGATCGTGTCTTGCCCGTGTTGCAGGCGATGGGCAAACACCTCTTCCATATTGGTGAGGTAGGCAATGGCAGCTTCGTCAAATTAATGAATAATTACTTGATCGGGGTGCATACCGCTGCTCTGGCCGAAACGTTTACATTGGCAACCAAAGCAGGGGTCGATACGCGTCTGATGCAAGAAGTGATTGCGGTAAGTACAGGGGATAGCAAGATGCTGCATCGGATTATTCCACTGGTACATCAACGTGACTTTGCACCGCGCTTCAGCAATGAGCTCTTGCATAAAGACATGAAGATTGCGACAGAGCTCGCCGCCTCTTATGGGATCGAGATGCCGATCAACCAGTTGGCCGAGCAGATGTATGCACTTGCGAAGGAGAAGTACCCCAAAGAAGATATGGCGGCACTCTTTAAAATATACGAAGAGAAAACAGGTGTCGTAGTCCAAGCACCTCTGAACGTTTAAAGCCGGACCAATTTTCCGAGATCAGTCGCAAATCGGGCCAAGGTTTCCACAAATGGCGTGGCTTCCTGCTCGTTTTGCGGCATGGTTACGACAAAATGATAATCAAGAATGAGCAGATGCTCCGCGATCTGTTCGGCGGAAAGATAGCGTTTCTTTTCCGACAAAGAGATTTCTTCTACAATGCTTTGTGCTTGCTGCCATAGCAAGGCCGTTTCTCGAATTTGCTGCGTCCGTTGATCGAAGCTGATTTCCACTTCAATCTCACAAGCCTCTTCATCAATGGGAAAGAGATGAATGGTCGCCAGTGGAAGATCTTCTTCATCTCCTGCCGCAAAATAAAGCTCCATTTGCAGCTGTTCTTCCTCCTCCAGCAAAGACCGTTCGCTTTTCAGCAACACATTTGTGATGATGCCATACTGGGAAAGCAGCGAATCGAGCTGCTCGTACAATTCTTCAAACATGAATCAAATGACCTCCGTACCTTACTCATCGATTACCCTCCAACAGTATACCATTTTTACGAACACAAAACCCCTTCACTAGGAAGGGGTTGAAGTATTTAGGTCCTTATTGGTGACAAATTCGCTGAGCCATGCGCGGCGCACCTCTTTGTTGGGGCAATAACCCAGCACATAGCTTTCGCCCCGCATGTACTTTTCCTTGATCCACTCTTTGTGCTTGCGGAAAAATGCTTGTTGAAAATCAATCGGCATCTGATGGTACTCATCCAGCGCAGAAGGGTTTTGCAGGAAATATTCTTCGTCATAAATGATCTCATCATGTTGTTGACGACTAAACAAATACAGAAACAAGATCACTAAAAACACGTTGACTAAAAAGAGTGTCATCCCTATCCCTCCCCGCGGTATTCGAACGAAAATAAATGGGTGCGTTTAAATTATCAGAAGTATCTGTCTTATTTATATATACTATCATACCACGCTTTTGGTGTCTGCAAACATTTCTTTTCCGAGGCAAAGAAAAAGAATGCCGACTGTTTGATGACAGGGGCATTCTTCAATAGTGTCAACTTATGAGTTTGTTATTGTTTCCGTTTGCTCGCCTTCTTGCGGTTGCTGCTCCGTGCTGGCTGGAGGAGCATGCCCCCCTGTATCAGCTGGTGGCGTAGTGGACGGGTCCGTAGAAGGTTGATCCGGAACCGGAATATCCGGTGGTGGCGTCGTTCCCTGATTTACTTGATCGATCACACCAGGATCAGTCGAAGTGGCTGGCGGCGTTGTCTGATTGTCTGGTTGCTCTCCCGTCTGTCCTTCTGTCTGATCCGCTGGTGGGACTGTCGTTTCGGCTGGCGGCGTTTCCGATACTGGCGTTTCCGCTGCTGGCTTCGTTTGCTGCGCCGGTTTTGCGATGACTTCTGTCGTTTGCTTCTTCTTCTTCGGCTTTTCATTGCTGCTGGAAGCTGATTCAGTCGCCGAATTACGAGTAACCGATTCTTTATTTAATTCTGCGATCATATCAGGAGAGAGCTCCATTTGCGCTTGCAGCGTAGCACGGATTTCCTCCAGTTTTTCTTTTGGCAAGTAAGTATAGCTTGTGCCCGCATTCCAATACGCACCATTTTCCAGCGTCGTAATGGATGATGAATCCATTTTTACGAAGTCGGTCGCCAACCCCTTGATTTGTTCAGGGGAAAGGTCTGTTTTTACATGCTGGGCACCTACATCAATCAGTTTGAAGATTTTCGTGATCCCTTCAAAGGAGGTCACTTTGCTGACCATCGCACGAATCACTTCTTGCTGGCGACGGTTGCGATCATAGTCGCTGGAATAATATTTCGTTCCCCGGTTATCATGACGGTGACGCACATAACCCAAGGCTTGGGTACCGTTCAAGAGCTGCTGGCCTGGCTCCAGATTAATGTGGGTATCATCGGTCGGATCATCATATACCAGCTTGCGGTCGACATTGACTTCTACCCCGCCAAGTTCATCTACAATCGCCTTGAAGCCTTCAAAATCAACCTCTACATAGTGTTGAATCGGAATCCCTACAAGCTCCTGCAGCGTCTTTTTCGTCAAGGTCGCTCCGTCTTCCTCGGGGGTTCGTCCATTTGCTTCGGCTTGTCGGCGCTCCGCTTCTCCATTGGCAAACACGGAGTTCACCTTATGGTAGCCGCTGTATCCCGGGATTTTCACTCGTGTATCCCGCGGGATAGAGAGCATCGTCACTTGCTTGGTCTTCGGATTCAATACCGACACGATCATCACGTCTGTCAGCATCGTTCCCGTCTCTGGACGAGTATCACGTCCCAGAATGACTACCGATAACGGTTTATCCTGATGGTATGTCGGATCTAATGGAGCCGCACCAGAGGGAACATTACTCGGCCGGCTGATTTCTTTAAGGGCGTCATCCACTTTCCAGTAGAACGCTCCTGCCGCTCCACCAATCAGCAATAAAAAGCAGAGACCGAACAAAAGAAAAAGTCGGCGTCTGCTTTTGCGCCGAACCGGCTTTTTCTGTTTTTGTCTACGTGTATGGGAACCTTCCTGAACTGTCGCACTAATATCTGGCATAACCATCAAGCTCCTTACTTTGTATTGGTCATGTCGTTTCACTACTTTATGTAAGGAATCAAAACATCTTGTCTCTTTTTATTCTTCTGATGTTTCATCGTTTGCCGAATCGACAAACCCTTCCATTTTGCGTAAAAACGCCAAAAACTCTGCTCAATATTGTATCACATCACTGTCTCGTTTTGTAGAAAAATGTATGGAAACGACGAAAATCCTTCGCCGGCACTATTTCGACGAAGGATTTTCCTCTTTAGCCATATACTGCTTTGTCTTTGATGCTATTGTAATCCTTTGGGCGCTTGACTAAAGCCTTGTACTGGGCCTTCCGGCGGTTTGTTTGTCGAACGGTGGGCATCGCCGCCGTGACGCACATGTTCTTCCCGTGATTGACTGCCGTTGTTTGCTTTTTTGCTCATCTTCAAACCTCCTTCTTGTACCTACAAATTAGTGTTGTTCATTCGGTAGGTCCTCATGCACGGTAAGCAGTTGCTAACAAGAGGATTCCAAGAAATAGATGACGAGTTCATCCTTCAGTGATAAATTATGAGTAACTTTCGAAACGGAGATGACCTTGTAATGAACGCTTCCAACGCTACGATATATCGCGTCTTATTTTCCATCAGTATTGTACATTTGCTCAACGACAGTCTGCAAGCGGTGATACCCGCCGTGTTGCCGATCTTGCAGGATAATCTTGCCCTCAGCTATTTTCATCTAGGCATCATCCTGCTGGTCATGAATCTTACCGCTTCGGTGCTGCAGCCAATCGTGGGCTTCTTGGCTGACAAGACTCCGCGTCCTTACTTGTTGCCCATTGCCATGGCGGTATCGGGAGTGGGTATGTTAGGCATCGCTTTTGCGCAAAATCTCTTCACTGTGCTGCTTGCGGTGTCCCTCGTCGGTGTAGGGTCTGCCATTTTCCACCCGGAAGCTTCACGTGTCGCCTATATGGCTTCAGGACCACGCAGAGGTTTGGGGCAATCGATTTTTCAGGTTGGGGGGAATGCTGGTCAAGCACTAGCTCCGCTGATGACAGCGATTATTTTTGTGCCATTTGGCCAGGGCGGTGCCTTTTGGTTTATTATTCCGGCTGCTCTTGCCATGAGCGTGCTGGTATACGTCGCTTACTGGTATCTTGGACAAGAACGCATGCGCAAAACCACTATCGTCAGACCGATTACATTGTACAAACAGGAACGAATGGCTGCGATGCTTCTGCTCGTCCTCATCGTCAGCGTCCGCTCCTGGATCTCAGCGGCTTATCAGAGCTTTTACCCGCTTTATCTGATTGATGTGCAGGGAATCTCGATTTCCCATGCCCAAGTCTACATCTTTCTCTTTTTAGTGGCGGGCGCAATCGGCACATTCTTTGGCGGTCCGCTTTCCGACCGCTTTGGCAAACGCAACCTGCTGATTATCTCCCTTCTCGGGTCCTTGCCATTTGCCCTAGCCATTCCCTTTGTATCTGGCTATGCGGCCTATCCGCTGCTTTTCATCGATGGACTCTTATTGCTGTGCAGCTTTTCCGTAACGGTCGTATATGCCCAGGAGATCATGCCCGGGAAGATTGGCACGGTCTCAGGTCTTATGATCGGTTTGGCCTTTGGCATGGGTGGGATCGGCGCCTCTGTACTGGGGCATTTGGCTGACGTGAATGGCTTAGCTTTTATCATGCATTTATGCACACTGTTCCATATGGTTGGAATTCTCGGTTTTCTTTTGCCCAAAGACGCGACCGTGGTCCGCTGGGAGCAAGAATCGCTTGCACAATCCGAAAAAAGCGTCCCCGTATAAACGGAGACGCTTTTTTTCTATACCAGTACGGAACTTCGAATGCCGAGTAACTCGCTGATGACTGGAGGATACAGTCCCTGTACTCCATATAAATACCATTTGCCATCAACGGTTTTCCCCAGCAAACCAGCAATGATCCAATCTGCTGACAATGCTTCCACCGTTTCTTCCGGCAAGTTCAGCAAAAATGTTTCCCCATTCGTTCCTTTGCCTAGCCAACCTGTCTTTTGCTGCTCGAGCAAGGAAACATGAATTTCCTGTACTTCGGTAGGCGACATGCTCGAGTCAATCAGATGGTGGTTGGCTGTCTTTTGCAGAACACTGCGAAGACGGTAACTTTCCGCTAAGTCATCCTTCACTTCGGAGAAAAGCGGCAAGATGCTGTCAGTCAGCTTTGTTCCCTCGCGTTTATCCAGCCATTTGAAAAACGCAGTAAGGACCGACAACGTGTTCGTCGCGAGGGTCTTGGTTAAGGAGTCCGTTTGGCGCGGTACATCTTGGACGAGGAAATACGCAACCTCTTCCCGACGCAAGTGCTTCCACTCAAAGGACGGACCGAATGCCCCGCGAATGAACGAACGGAACTGATTCATAACTTCGTCGTATTTTTTCACCGTTGCTTCGGACTTGCCCTCCGTCATTTCGCTGACAAAAGTCGTAATCTCTGCAAAGCGTGCAGGGTTCACTGTATAGGCCGAATCCGGATTTCCTTCCAGTACGGGACGCTGCAGCAGATTGTCGATATGAACCTGACTGTTTGCGAGAGAGAGACGCGGGCGCAAGGAATCGATGCGCATAAAGCGGGCTACTCCGTGCCCCATCTTGCCTTCCGCTTCGATCGTATCAACCAGATTTTTCAAGTCCGTCTGCACGCTTTCTTCTGTAGAAGAAGCGGCCAGCAGCGGTGGCAGTTGGTTCAAGAACGGATTTGGCGCAGACAGCCATTTTTCCATAAAGTACGTCTGAACCGCCCATTGCAGCACCTTGGAAGGCAATACTGGCTCGCTTGTAATAAACAAGGTTCCTGCCATAAGCTTCGTGCCTGTAGAGGTAAGCCGCTCGAGCACTGTACGCTGATCAGCATTGGATAAGCCAAGGGCGCTTGTAATCTCGTCCAGTCGCGCTTCCGGCGCTTCAACCGCCACACGACCCGCTTCCATGAGGATTTCTCCTCCGACTTCATGCAATTCAAGCAAAGCGTTGTTGAGATTCGGGAAAAGATGCGCTTCTTTGCGACGGGAATAGATCCATATATCCTGGGATGCACTATGTTTTTTCAATTCAAAAGCTGCATGCGCCTGAATTCGCTCTCGAATCCCTTCAACATCCACGCTTTCAAAGACGAGACGCATCAATCTTTCCGTAGCGGCCGTTTCCGTTGGCTGATTGTTTCCGGACTGAATCACGACTTTGTACAGATCGATGCTTTGCACGGATGGTTGTTTCTCACCAGACAAGCTGGCAAGAACTGCCTGCTTGAGTCTCGGTTGCAGGATGATGCTGCCGGCCAATGCCAGGTCTCTGTGCCCGAGCGACATGAGACGGCCAAGGATAAGTTGCCCTGGCTGCAAGGATGTGCGCGGAATCGGCAGGATTTTGCGTGCTTCCCCTGTCGCCAGATCTAGCACAGACACTTCTTCTTCGGTTATGCCTTCGACTTCATAGACACCGAGTCTTACCTGAGAAAGTGCTCGATGCACTTCCGGCTCGATTCTGCGGCCGTATTGCTGTAAAAAGCGTTCGAGCAGGTTAGGGCCTTCCCATTTTGCATCAAAAAGATACCAATTATAAAAGTGCAGAACCCACTCGGTTGACACTACCTCTTCATGACTTAAGCCGATCAGATCTGCAAAATGCTTGCGTGCTTCCTGCAGCTTTTCCGGCGATTGCTGGGAAGCAACAAATTTATTCAAGCGTTCCAGTGCCGCATGAATACTGTTTTTCATTTTTTGTTCGCGAATGCCGCGTGCTTCCTCGATTGAGGTAACAACTCCACAGCATTTCTTATATTTTTTTCCGCTTCCACACGGGCAGCTTTCATTTCTTCCGACTGACATGAGGGAAAAAATCTCCTTTCGGCCCAGTACAGCATCTCGGATAGTATCGTATCTTTATCGTTATACTGCATGGCCGTATCATATTCACGTTTCCTTAGACATCTTACCCACGTTTACTCTCATGGTCAATGCCTGGTAGTTCAACAGATTCCCAATAGGCAACAAACTTCTCCAGTTTTTCCACCAGATCGGTAATCCGCTGTTTTTCCTGTATCCGTTCCGATATGGCGGATAAATGATTGCCAGCAAAGAGCTCAACAACCTCGGCTTCCATCCTGGCTAGCTGCAACCGATAGTCTCGGATGATTTCATGCAGGATGTCAAACCGATCTTCCAGACGGATAGAGGATACGGTCTGATTCATTGTTCTTCAGCGAGAGCCAGCAGTTGCTGCAGGCCAAGAGCAATTTGTTCATTCTTATGTTTCTCTTTCATCAGCACTTCTATTGCTTGCATATTGCTTTGTTGAAAAAATCCTACTACATCCATAGACATTTGCTTGTTTCTTTCTTCCAAACGTCCCAATGCATGTCTGAGCAACTGGCTTACTTCGTCTGTTACCGGTTGACTGACTGCTGTATTCATAAAGGGTTCCTCCTCAATACGTAATGGTTCTTGAACCGCAGGACTTGCAGCAGCGACTTCATCCATCGCCATAAAGGATTCTTGTATGTAAGCCACTGTGGGTGGCTGCTCCTCGATCTCAGGCTGCTCCTGACTTTGGCGGTCTTCTTGCTCCTCCAAGTGAATCTCTGCCATCTCTTGTACATCCATTGGCTCTGCTGACGATTGTGCTGCGTCTTCCTTCGAATCGGTACTCTCGGCTTGTACGGAGATCATATCTCCTACTACCTGAAAACGGTCGTCTGCCTCCGGGAGAAAAATGTCATCCTTCGAGGAAATGCCGACTTCATTCTCCAAAAAGAAGGAGAGTGTACGAAGGGACAATTGCTTCAGGCCATTTTCCACCGCAAATTGATAGACGCGGTCATTGACTACTTTCCATTCAGCCAAATACCAACGCTTGTCGCCTTGGTACTGGACAAAACGAAGATCACGTTCCAGATCCAGCATTCGTCTTACCTGGTTCCAGGAAAACTGGGTCTGCCGACGTAATTCGGGTACGATCTGCTCGACAGTCTTAGGCATATGGGTATCTCGCAAAAAGCGATAAGCTAGATCATACAACTGATGCGGTTGGTAGGTCAATTCAATGATGGCATCGGTATGCCCGACGCGTACAGGCGATTGCTCCATCGATAAGACGTGAGCAAGCACTTCTTCGCTATCCATCTCATAACCATTGGAACGCAAGCACTCCATCAGCCGTTGGTTGATTTCACTTCGCGGCAGAGAACGCTCTCCGGGCCGGAATACCTTTTTGATCAGACTGGTCAGCGTATAGGTTGGCCGTTTCATGAACCTTCTCCTCACCTGATTAGATAGATATTCCATGGGTGGAATATCCATAGTTATTCTACATAGGCACTCAAAAATCCTACCTTTTCCCGTTAAAAAATGCGGTAAATCCAAGGAAATTCAGCTTTTCGTACTCCTCATGTTGCCATGACAGACGTATTCATTAAGAAAAGAAACCCGTCTCTACCATGTGTAGAGGCGGGTTCTTATGCTATGTAAAAGATCCCAGCCCGTGTCAGCGAGATCTTCTCACGTTCCTTTTGCTATAGATTCAACCGGAACACTCGTCCACCGTCAATCGCCCGAATACCAGTGACACACTCTTCTTTGGAACCGTCTAATGCGTCTTCAACCGCCTGCAACTTGGCATCCAGATTATCAATATAATGAAGAGCCACTGCTTCCGGTAATTGCGGTAAGACGGGAGAGCCGTACTCCAGCTTACCGTGATGGGACAGAACCATGTGCTGCAGCGCCATCACCACCGCTTCCTGTGTATCGATCCCAAACTGTTGAGCCGCTTCATATACCCATGTATTGATCATGGAGATATGGCCAAGCAATTGTCCTGCTAACGTGTAGTTGGTACAGATGCCATGCTCCCCACCCTCGAATTCAAGCACCTTGCCTAGGTCATGGAGCAGAATCCCCGCACGTAGTAGGTCAGGTTGCAGAAAGGGACGCTGGCGAATGATGAACTCCCCAATCTCCAACATCCTTACCATATGGTAGGCCAAGCCCGAATAATAAGAATGATGCATCGATTTGGCTGCCGGAAACGACCAGAGCTGCTGTTTGACTCGATTCACGCAAAAACTCACGATGTTGCGAATGTTTTCATTTTGCATTTGGTCAATCGTTTGCTCGATGACATGGATAAGATCTGCAGCCGGGACCGGGGCACTTTTGACGAAGTCTGAGATCTGGTAGCCATCTTCCTCGGTTGCCAGGCGAATTTTCAACACCTTCGCCTGCAATTTTTCTCTATATGTCGAAACGATCCCCTTTAGCTTGATAATCGACCCTGTCACATAAGTCTCCTTGTCCAGGTCGCTGATATCCCAAAACTTTAAAGGCATTTCACCAGTGGCATCCCCAATTACCATATCAAAATAACTTTTATTATCATTGGTTTGCTTTACCATGGCGCTTTTCAGCAGGTAATACCCCGTAAACTCCATGCCGGTTGCCAATTCATTAATTTTCACAAGCATCCGATTTCCCCACTTTGTATCATTTTTCTGGCAAACGAAAAAAGAAGAGAAATACCGGAAGTCGGTATTTCTTCTTCGCGTCGGCATCTTTTATTATGATTTGCGAAAGAGCGTTTGTTCAAGCTTTTTCAAGATTTTTTGTCCGACCAATTCATCGGCAGCCTTCACCACACGGGTAATGACCTGCAGCAGATCGTCTTCCCCGCTCCAATGCTCCTTGACTACTTTGGCATCGACATCCACCAATATTTTGCGAAGGGCGAAAACAGCAAGAACGACATCATCGAGAAGACCAAAAGCTCCTGTTACGATCTCTGGGATGAAATCCAGCGGTGCGATAAAATAGGCGACTGCTGCACCTGCAATGGCTTTCGATTGAATCGGCACTCGCTTGTCCAGCATCAGTCTAGCCAATACCACAAAGAGATCAGGTGCGAGCAGCACGTATTGAGCAATCCGTGAGCTCATTCCCTTTTCCTTGATAAAGGCTTCGATTTTATCCCGCAGCTTATCATAAAATCGGCGATGTTCTTCCGGCAGCTCAATCACGATTAGCTCCCGTTTTTCTTGGGACACTGGCAAGAGCACTTCTGTATCGTCTTGCAGCCGTTTGTCTTGCTCCGTATTCATCTTGACCCCTCCTGTTTCGGTTTTGCCAGCCATTTTCGTCGTTGGTAGTACGAAAACGCAAGGATGACGCCAAACAATAGGATGAAGAAGATCGCCAAATTACGTGAAATCACATCAAACAACTGCTCCCAACGCTCACCGAGAATCTTGCCCAATGTGACAAACAATATGCTCCAAAACAATCCTCCCACATAGGAAAAGAGCATAAAGGAAGGGAATGGAAGCTTCGTGATTCCAGCAAAGTAAGCGGTAAATTGCCGAACGCCGGGGATAAAATACCCCAGAGGCAGCGCCCATTTCCCCACACGATTAAACCATTCTTCCGTGCGCTTATATAAAGTATAACCCAATCCTAGCCGCTTGCCATAACGTTCAATAAAAGCATACCCGAACGTCCGGCCGATCCAATATGCGCAGGTCATCGCACTGATCGACCCGAAAAAACAGACGAGAAAGGTAGGGATATAGCTCAGTTGTCCGGTTGAAACCAGAAATCCAGAAAATACCAAAAGTGTTTCTTCCGGGAGAGGGAACCCAATAATCCCTAGGAAAAACAGGCTGAATAAAGCAACATAACCGTAATCTGCAATGTATCCGCTAAACATCTGGACGATTTCCTGCAACGAAAGCCCTCCTTCTGGGGAAAGACAAGAACCCCCTTCATTATGCCAAATACAGGCTCGAAAGAAAACGCCTGCAGCAACCGTGCCTAGTAATACGCATGAACAAAGGGAATGTTTCACTTACAAAAAATGTAGAAATTTGCCGAACTATCCGGCACTTTACGTGGCTTTCCATGCATGTATACGTTATAATAAGTTGAGAATCCGCTTAGAGAGAATGAGGGACAAGCCGACATGTGGAGAAAATTGATACGCAAAGCGAAATATGAGTATTATAAACTGATCCGGATGAAAGGTGCTCCTTCTTTCATCGCCCGTGGTTTTTCTGTCGGGATGTTCGTTGAATTTATTACGCTGCCCACGTTCGGCCTTGCTTTTTTGTTGCTGTATCCGCTGAACCTGCT
>DASQNU010000158.1:0-13538 GCA_035644815.1 Bathyarchaeia archaeon
CTTTATTTGTCCGGTAGAACGCTTCCCCTCTTTCATAGGAAGTCTTGCCGCACAATCTCTTAATATCCTGTTTGGTCAATGAAAAGCTCATGGGCTCGGTCCTTCCTTTGAAGCGTTGTCTCTTTTATCTTAGCAAAAATATCATAACAAGACGCTGCTTGGAAGAACTTTCACCTACTACGGGATCAGTGTTTTCCACTCTACGCCCTTTGGCAAAATTTCCTTTACCTTTTGTTGGATTATCGCATTATGATGCAATTGCTCACTCAAAATCGTCACGATTCCCCGATCCTCTTTTGTACGAATCAATCGGCCTATTCCCTGTCTTAATCTCAGCAGCATATAGGGTAAATCTACCTCTGCAAAAGGATCTTGACTTCTCTTTCTCTTCGATGCAAAAACAGGATCGTTTGGCGGGAAAGGCAGTGACCAGATGATCACGCTAGACAATGAAGGTCCCGGAATATCAAGGCCTTCCCATAAGGAAACCGCACAGAGATTGCTTTCTTCCTCATTCTGAAAGGCAGAAATCAGATGGCTGATTTCTTGGTCGCCCTCAAAGAGAAACCGCTGCCCTGTAAACGATTCGTACTGGGCCATTTGCTCTCTGAATTGACTCAGTTCTTCCCTTGTGTTAAAGAGGAACAATGATCTGCCTTGGGTTCGTTCCACCAAACGGCTGGCAGCGTTCATTTTCATCTCAAAAGACTTCTCTGCTTCAATCGTCGGAGCAAACATGTCCATTTGCTGCTCGTAATCATAAGGCGATGCGACCGTAAAGGATAAATACTCGTCGATCCCCAAGCTTTCCGCTACATACTGAAATGAACCATCCACGGAAAGCGTAGCGGAAGAGAAAACGATCGGCATCTTTTGAGAGAATACTTGCTCTTTCAGTACTTCCTTTACCATTCTAGGCATCACGATCAGGGTCAATCCCGCAGACTCCTCACTCAACCAAGAGATTACTTCATCGGCCTTTTGGAACAGTTTCAGCATCCAATGAATCATGTCGAGATGTTCGTTGACGATGCGAAGCTGGTAGTCGTCGAGGGCGTATACACCGCTTTCTACCACCATTTCGTCTTCAATCAATGCGATGATGTCCGTTAGCCTTTTCACATCGCGAAGCAAAGACTCGGATAGTACGATTTCTTTTCGATCCGAACCCGGAACAGCTTTGCTCTGCTTGTCCAGACTCGCAAAAACCGCTTCGCTTTGCACGATCGCCTCTTCCAAAAGAACCGCAAACGATTCGCGAACTTCGCCTTTGAGCAATCTCGTCATGATCTCTTCAAACACGGAATGGGTAAACTTGTAGGTCAACGCCTTTTGCGCAGCTGGCTCCACCAGATGTCCTTCATCGAATACAACCGCGCTGTGACTCGGCAATAAAGGCAGTTGTCCTTCTCGTTTTCTAGCTTCTGCGGTCCAGACATGCTCCATGTAGAAGTCATGGGAACAAATGATTAAATCCGCCGATTTCCGGTAGTAATCCCGGGTGAGGCTCAGACCACAGCGATGCTGCTTGTCGCATGTAAGACAGTCCTGGAATGCGTCCCACCCGAGCTTCTCCCACTGTTCATCATTGATATGAGGATAGTCGCTTCGATCTCCATAAGGATGAAATGCTTGTAACGCCTCAGTCGTATGGACGAATGAGGGCAGTTCCACATAAATGTTGTCAAATACTTCCGGATCTTCCACAGTCGCACGCGCTTCATCCAGCTTGTTCAAGCACACATATTGGGTTGGGGATTTTGCCAATCGCGCATCAATTTGAACAGAAAGATGTTTCGCCAGCTTCGCTATGTCCCCCTCAGGCTTGACTAGCTGCTCAATCAAGGATTCATTTGCACAGGCAATGATGGCCGGCTTTCTTGTATAGCGTGCATAGCAGATGGCATATAACAGATAAACCAATGTTTTACCTGTACCTACCCCTGCTTCTGCGAAAATCGTTTTCTTTTCTTGAAAAGCTCTTTCCAGCTGAAAAGCCATATAGATCTGTTCATCACGAACTTCAAAACCAGCTTCGGGCAAAATGTCATAAAATACGTCCGCAATCCAATCGCTTAGCTGCTGGATAAAGGATTGGGAGGGATCGTATGCAAACGGATAGCGTTCCACTTCAGTCGTCCTCCAAGGAAAGATGTCTACTCTATCTTTTACAAGTCAAGATTTAATCATTACACGTTTTTCCAATGAAAAGCAAGTGCTTTTCGTTTTGACAATCTCTAAGGAAAACCACCTGATAATCTCCCTAGGTTAGAGTTATCAGGTGGTTTTGTTTAGGAGGAATTGAAAACAACGGAAATGAACGGCCGTTTTATGCTTTTAAAAATAGGAAAAGCGCTGCCTTTTTTTAAAAACAGCAGCGCAATTTCTATATCAAATCAAATCGTTTCGTAGATTTAAAAAATATCAATTACCTTACCTGGATTCAAGATTTGATTGGGATCGAAGCTTTGCTTGATCATCTTCATCAAAGGGAGTGTATCGGCATGTTCGATCCGTAAATATTTCTTCTTCCCTATCCCGATGCCATGCTCCCCTGTGCACGTTCCACCTTTTTGTAGAGCATACGTTACAATCTTTTCATTGATCGTCAAAGCATTCTTCTCTTCATTAGGATCTTTTTTATCAAACATAAGAATCGAATGGAAGTTGCCATCTCCTACATGCCCGAGAACCCCTCCAGGAATCCCGCTTTGTTCGATCACTTCGCGTGCATAAACAATGGCGCCGCTCAACTCGGAAAGTGGCAGACACACATCAGTCAGCATCATTTCTTTCCCGGGATACCCATGTTTAAAAGCATAGGCCAGATTGTGGCGAGCCTCCCACAGCTTTGCTCTTTCCTTCGATTCGCTTTCGAATACAAATTGCTCACTGCCATTTTCCTGAAGCAGCTCCGTCGCGAAGTCTACGTCATGCTTTAACCCCGCTTCATTACCATGGAATTCTAAAAACAAGGTCGGCTGTTCCGGATAATTAGTTTCGCTGTGTTTGTTTACCTGTTTAATCGAAACCTGATCGACCAACTCCACACGACCAATTGAAATCCCCGCCGAAAGCAAGGCAATCGCTGCATCCACTGCTGCTTTCACCGTCGGAAACGTAGCGCGACCCGCAACCATCGTTTCCGGAATGCCATACACTTTTACCGTAATCTCCGTAAAAACCCCAAGTGTCCCTTCTGAACCGACAAAGAGACTTGTTAAATGGTATCCAGAGGAAGACTTCGCTGCCAGCCCGCCTGTATGTATCACGGAACCATCTGCTAACACAACTTCTAGATCCCGCACTTGATCACGCATGATTCCATAGCGGACACTCATCGTTCCGCTCGCATTGGTAGCTGCCATCCCGCCCAGTGAAGCATCCGCACCCGGGTCAACCGGGAAAAACAACCCGTATTTCTTCAACGCTTGATTGAGCTGAGTCCGGGTAACTCCGGGCTGTACACGGACAAGAAAATCTTCCGCACGCACTTCCAGAATCTGATTCATCTGTGAAAAATCCAGAGAGATCCCGCCTTGCAGTGGCACACAATGTCCTTCCAGGCTGGAACCAGCACCAAACGGTACGACGGGTATTTTATGTTCATTGGCGTATTTCAAGATCGAAGAAACCTCTTCCGTCGATATAGGAAAAACCACCACATCCGGCATGACAGGAGTATGGTGCGACTCATCCTTGCTGTGAAGGGCCAAAACAGATTCACTCGTAGTTGCTCGATCCTCTGCTGTGAGTTGTTTCAAATCGAATAGAAGCGTTTCAGGAAATGGTTTCACCGCACATACCTCCGTATGAATATGTTCCACAATGAACTCATCATACCACTCATGGCGCCTATTGTCTTGCGAACAGCCTGAACATTGCGAAAATGATTGGCAAAGCAATCCCCATTTCCCCTACCACTCCGCGACTGAACCATCAGCATGACGCCAGACAGGATTTTTCCAGTCATGCCCTTCGGCAGCCGCCTGCTTCACCCGATCCTCGTTAATCTCAATACCTAACCCTGGCCCCTTTGGTATGGAGACAAATCCATCCTTGTAGGCAAACACATTAGGATCCGACAAATAATCTAGCAGATCGCTTCCCTGATTGTAATGGATCCCTAAGCTTTGCTCCTGAATAATGGCATTTGGGGTACATGCGTCTAGCTGAAAGCAAGAAGCGAGAGCGATTGGTCCCAATGGGCAATGGGGGGCTACTGAAACATCAAAAGCTTCTGCCATTGCCGCTATTTTTTTCACTTCCAAAATTCCGCCCGCATGGGACAAATCCGGTTGAATGATGTCTACATACCCCTCTAAAAGCAGCTGCTTAAATCCCCATCGCGTATATTGCCGTTCGCCGGTTGCGATCGGTGTCGTTGTATAGCGAGCGATCTCCCGCAAAGCTTCATTGTTTTCCGGAAGAACCGGCTCCTCGAGAAACATTGGACGATACGGCTCCAGTTCCTTCGCCAGAATCTTTGCCATGGATTTATGAACTCGCCCATGAAAATCGATGCCGATGCCCATTTCTTTCCCAACCGCCTCTCGTACGGCAGCGATCCGATTCACAGCCGCCTCTACTTTCGGGAAAGAGTCGAGGTAATCCATTTCTTCCGTGGCATTCATCTTTACAGCCGTAAAGCCAGCAGCCATTTTCTCCTTTGCCGCCTCCGCTACATCATGAGGCCGGTCTCCTCCGATCCAGGAATAGATCCGAATCTTCTCACGCGCCGCTCCGCCCAGCATTTCATATACCGGAATGTGATACCATTTTCCTTTGATGTCCCAAAGGGCTTGCTCGATCCCGGACAGGGCGCTGCTTAAAATCGGGCCACCACGGTAGAAACCGCCACGATAAAGCACCTGCCAGTGATCTTCGATTCGCAGCGGATCCTGGCCGATTAGATAACTGCTAAGTTCATTCACACATGCGGCAACGGTGTCTGCTCGTCCTTCCACGATGGGTTCCCCCCAACCGGAAACACCTTCATCCGTCTCGATTTTAAGAAACAACCAGCGAGGAGGCACTTTGTACAGATGCAAACTTGCAATCTTCATAAGCATGGCTCCTTTCAAAAAAGGCAAGTTCCCCATTAGGTTATTGATTTTTGCGTACCACTTCATGTCCTCCGAATTCATTACGAAGGGCAGCCACGACTTTCCCTGAGAATGTATCTTCCTGCAGGGAGCGATAGCGCATCATCAAAGACAACGCAATGACAGGTGTAGCAATCTGGTGATCAAGCGCGGTCTCAACTGTCCATTTCCCTTCCCCGGATGAGTGCATGACGCCTCGAATCCCCTCCAGTCGGGCGTCTTTACGGAATGCCTGCTGTACCAGTTCCATCAACCAACCGCGAATGACCGACCCATGATTCCACACTCCGGCGACTTTTTCATAATCAAACGAAAATGGCCCTTTTTCCAACACCTCAAAACCTTCCGCGATTGATTGCATCATTCCGTATTCGATACCGTTATGTACCATCTTGAGAAAGTGCCCGCTTCCTGATTCTCCTGCGTACAGGCACCCATCCGGAACGCATATTTGCACAAAAATGTCTTCTAATTTGCGGAATGCTTCTTCCCGACCGCCAATCATCATGCACAGACCGTTCAGTGCGCCGCTCGTTCCACCACTTGTCCCGGCATCTAAAAAGTCGACACCTATTTCAGATAAGGCAGAGGCTCTATGAATCGAATCTTGATAGCGTGAATTTCCTCCATCCACCACGATATCGCCTGTTTGCAAAAAGGGCCGCAGCGATTCAAGCACTTCATCGACGATTGGGCCTGCGGGAATCATCAGCCAAAAGGTACGAGGGGCTGGAAGCTGTTTTGCCAATAACTCAATGCTTTCAAACACTTCCACTCCATAACCGACCGCTTCTTCACGGCGAACCGCATCAATCTCAAACGCTGATACCGAAATATTGTGGTTTAACAGATTCCGTGACAAATTCATTCCCATCTTGCCTAATCCGATTACACCAATATGCATATGTGCCTCCCAAAATTTTAGTAAGGTTTTGTCTTATTTTCGTTGATAATCTGCCAAAGCACCCATTTCTAGTTTGGTATTTTCATAGAGCCGTTCGTATATCTGAAAAAGTTGAGAATACCTGATCTGATTGACAGGGTCCGGCTCAGTCTTGTCTACGACACGGATGAGCTGACTGCATACGTCCAAGCTCTCGATGGCTCCCACCCCATAAAAAGCAAGCAAGGCTGCCCCTAAGCTAGAGCTTTCGTGATAATGTGGTAGTGCTACTGGAACACCAAACATATCTGTCATCATTTGTCTCCAGAGCGCGGAACGAGCAAACCCTCCGGAAGCCCTGATTTCACGAGCCTCGCCAGCTAGCTCCTCGACAACGCGTGACACATGATAGACCCCAAAAAGGATTCCTTCCAGAACCGCCCGAATGAGATGTTCACGCTGATGATGAAGAGCCAGGCCAAAAAAGCTGCCCCTCGCGTCCGCATTCCAATGAGGCGCACGTTCTCCTGTCAAATAGGGCAAAAACAAAAGTCCCTCCGCGCCCGCTTCTACTTGGGAGGCTTTCCTCAATAATAAATCGTAGGGATCCTCGCCTGTGCGTGCAGCATGTTCGACTTCGATTGCACCAAACTGATCGCGGAACCAGCGCAGCGCCAGTCCTCCGTTATTTGTCGGCCCGCCTATCACCCACTTGTTTTCCGTCAACAAGTAGCAAAACGTACGTCCCGAGGGGTCAGTCAAAGGTCGGTCCACAACCGTGCGGATCGCTCCACTCGTGCCAATCGTAACGGCTATTTGACCGGGATCCACAGCACCCGCCCCAAGATTGGCAAGAACACCGTCACTCGCTCCCACGACAAAAGGTGTTTCCGGTAGCAGTCCTACCATTGAAGCGATCTCATTGCTTAGCCCACTCAATATATGCGTGACAGGAACAGGTTCGCTTACCCTATCTCTCGTAATCCCCGCTGCCTGCAATGCTCCTTCATCCCAATCCAGCTTACGAATATCGAACAAACCCGTAGTAGACGCGATCGAATGATCCACCACATATACGCCAAACAGCTTGTGAAGCACGTACTCTTTGATGGATATGAACTTTGCTGCACGTGAATACATATCCGGACGAGATTCTTTCATCCAAATGAGCTTAGTTAAAGGCGACATGGGATGAATCGGTGTCCCGGTACGATGATAGATTTGCAATCCCGCTTCGCTTTTAAGACTTGCTGTTTGCGTAACGCTTCGGTTGTCCGCCCAGATAATGCTATTGGTCAGCGGTTTTCCCTCGGCATCTACGGCAATGATACTGTGCATGGCAGCACTGAGGCCGACAGCTGCCACTTCATGCGGGCGAATCCCTGCCCGTTCGACAGCTTCGCGCAATGCATCCATTGCTGCGGTATAGATCGTTTCTGGATCCTGCTCAGCCCAACCCGCTTGCGGGACCAGAATCGGATAGGCTGCATTGCCAATTCCACATACTTCTCCCCCCAGCGTATAGACTACTGCTTTCGTACTCGTGGTCCCGATATCAAGGCCGATGGCATAGGTTTGCTTGATCAAAGGCTCACTTCCCCTTTTCGGTATCGATTGCTACATCCGTTTTAAAGAGATCGCTTGGCGAATCTTTGAAATGTTGGCAACTGTCTGATCCTGACGACGGAAAGAGACCGCTACATATAACACATCGATTAAGGTAAGCTGCGCCAGTCTGGAGGATAGCGCCTCCGTGCGAAAAGCCGTTTCTCTGGATGCGGTAAACAAAGCGTAATCCGCCTGCTTGATAAGCGGTGAACGGCCATATCCCGTCACAGCGATCACCGTTGCCCCAGCATGCCGCGCAACTTTCACCGCTTCCAAAATATCTTTGTTGGAGCCAGAATGAGAAAAGGCTACCACCACATCCCCTTCTTGCAGCAAAGCTGCTGACATAAGCTGAAAGTGAGCATCTGCTTGCCAAGCAACGGGAATCCCCGTGCGCATAAATTTATGGTATGCGTCCTGCGCAATTGCCGCAGAGCCGCCCGTTCCATAAAACTCCATGCGTTTCGCTGCCGCCAATATCTCGATGACCGTACTCAGTGTTTCATGGTTATCTCTTGTAATCTGCAAGGTGTCCTGCAATGTTTCGATGTCGGCCATGAAAATTTTTTCCGCGAGTGAAGCAGCATTATCCTCCGGCAAAACTTCCTGATAAATTTGCTGCTGAGGGCTTACGATTTCGCTGGCCAAAGCAATTTTAAACGCTTGATAGCCTTGAAATCGCAGGCGTCGACACAGGCGAAAAATGGTTGCTTCTGCACACCCGCAACGATCTGCAAGCGACGTGATGGATTGATTAATGATTTCCTCAGGATGTTCGAGGATATAGTCTGCGATGTGCTGTTCTTTGACGCTCAATCGCGGGTACATGGTGCGCAGTTGGATCAAGACGCTTTTTGGAGCGGTAGTTGGTTGTTCAGACATGATCGTTACACCTGCTTTTTGTCCATTTACACTACTTTCCTCAAGTATAGAAAATTATTTTCATATAGTCATCAATAAAAAGAAAATTGTTTTCACAAAAAAAAAAAGTACTGCCCAAACGCCATGAAAAGACATTTGAACAATACTCCGTCATCTTCGAAAAATGGAAATCAGGTCCTTGAGCGCAGCAGCAGCGGCTCCCCTTGGATGTGAGGCTCCCCCTGAGCAGACGATTGACCCCATTTCTTCCGTTAAAAATCGAACTGCCTTATTGGTACCATTCACTCCGTACAGCGGATGCTCGGGGGTGATTGCTTCCGGTGCAACAGAGACATGGATGTGGCCATCCGCTTTTGCCGCACGGGCCAAAAGCTTAATCTGTGCTCCGCTTTGCTTCGCCCGACGAATCTCATCGAGCTGGACAGTTTCTATACCGGTGATCGCTACTTGCTGAAGCGAGAGTGCGGTATCAAATAGAGAATTGCTCAGCAGGAGGATTTTACTCGCACTGTCAATCCCGCTCACGTCCAATGCGGGATTGGTCTCGGCAATCCCTTTTTCCTGTGCAAGCGTTAAGGCATCTTGATAGGACATTTCGGCATCGTGCATGCTCGTCAAAATATAATTGGTTGTGCCATTCAAGATGCCTTCGATCGATTGGAGCTGCGTTCCCGCCAAACTGACAAGTCCAATATCCAGTGCTGGCAGAGCTGCGCCTGTTGCCCCGCTATATTTGACTTGGACACGCTGCTGTCTCGCTGTGTTCATAATATCGGAAAAATGGGTCACCAGCGCGCCTTTTGAAATGGAAACCACATGCATTCGGTTTGTTAACGCTTTTTGGATGTATGGTAATCCAGGGCCGCCATCTTGGTGGTTTGTCGGGGTCGATTCGATCAAGACATCAGCCTCAAACACCGGCTCCTCCATCATCTTTCCAAAGGTCCTGGCGTATCGGGCCAATCCAGCAGAGCCTTTTTCGCATTTGACCAACTCACTTACCTGCAGCCCTTCGGGGTCATACAGACACCCCTGACTGCCAATAACACCGACCACCAGCGGTCGAAAACCATAGGTTTGCGCAATGAAATCTGTTTTTTCAGCGATAAGCTGGCAAAACGCCTGCCCGACGGTGCCATAACCACTCAACAGTATCCGAATATCCAAGGCTGCCACTCCTAACATCACTTCTCTTATACAGTTTTCATCTTACCAGAAGAAAGTGATGAGAGAGGAGAAAAGATCACTAAAAACGCAAAACAGGGGGCTCATCCCCCCTGTCTAGCAAGTCAACCTCCGCGATTAGTAGTCGAATTGACGGTAATAGCGGCGCGTATTTAAATCATGTCCCGTATACTTTTCATAATAGCGGGCTAGTCTGTCGACGAGAATGGTCGAGGAAATGGTCGGTGCCAGCATCCAGCGGAACTCGTCATCAATCCCTTCCAGCGCAAAGTCCTTTGTATCGATCACGACCAGCTTATCTGTGTATTGCTGGCAGAATTTCTCCACGCGATCATCCAGCTTGCGGCGGCTGCCCTCCCCCTTGATCAGGAAAACGGGTACATCCTTCTCCACCAATTCCAGTGTGCCATGGAAAAACTCGGAGGAGGTCACAAACTTGGTACGTACCCATTGCATTTCTTCCAGAATGCACATGGAGAACAAATATACCTCTCCGGCCATTTCACCCCCGCCTACCCAAATGCTGTAAGGCTCGTTATGATACTTTTGCGCAATCTCATCCGCTCTCGGCTCAAATTGCTTTTTGGCATTCAACAGATTGGCAGGCAATTTTTCGAGCTGATCGGCAAAGCGCGGATACGCCGGGAATTGACCTGCATTGTAAACGAGCTTGAAAACAAGCATGAACAATTGGATATACTCAAATTCCACCCCATTCAATGCTTTGTTGGGAATGACCCATCTGCTCGCTTTTACCAATGGCGTGTCCGGCTTTCCGACGAGAGACACGACACGGATACCTTGTTCCTTGCACCAATTGGCTGCGGCCACTGTTTCTTTGGTATCACCCGATTTGGAGGCCATGATCACGATCGAATCCTTTGTGAGTTGCTTATGACCTGTTACGACAATTTCCCCCGCTTGTTCGAGGTACACCGGGATATCCGTCATTTGCTTCAGCATTTCCTGAATCGGCGACATGATGGCAATGGAACCCCCAACTGATATGAAAAAGAGGTTGGAGAAGCCTTCATTTGTAATCTCGTCAGCGATTTTCTCCGTTTCTTCTCTTGTTTCATAGGTAAGCCGAGCATTTTCCAGATAGACATTCTCATCAAACTTCAACATGTATAAAAGCCTCCCATTCCAATATATAGATATGTCCACAAGATCTGTTTTCTTTTTTGGTTAGACCTTGCTTTTCAACACCTTGTCAAAATCGTCAAAAATCCGAACTCCCAGATCAATGCCCTTTCCCGTAGCAATCCGGTAAGAAAGAATTTGGAACGGGATGACCATCACCAATGGACTCATCCATTCATCCATGGCAACATCCAACCCAAGCGTTTTGTCATCCGAAGCAGAGGACTGACTGACGGTAAAACAATGCGAAGTATAGGGCAGCATATATTGCTTCAGCCGCTCGGAACGTTCTTTTAATACGCTTTCGGTTTGAATGAAAAAGAGAAAATGGGAATCATCCACTTCCAGATACGGTCCGTGCATATATGCTTCCAGCTCAAAGCCATGTGTTGGGACACGAATGGTTTCGGTGAATTTGGTTTCGCATTCCTTCGCAGTACCGACTGTGGGGCCATAACCGATAGCAGCGAACCGCCCTCCTGAGACCAATGTAGAAGCATGCTTTTTATAAAACTCCTCAGTCTTCTCGATAATACCGGGAATCTGTTCAACTAATGCGGAAAGCTTCGCGATCTCTTGTGTCGCCTCATCCTCCCCCAAATGCCCGAGAGCAAGACCCGCTTTAACCCCCATCAGCATGGCGGTCAGTACGGTCGCGGTAAAGCCTTTTGTGACAAATCCGACCTTTTCCACGCCGCACTGAATCTCCACAACCTGATCCGCATGCTCGGTTATGGGACTGTCTCCATTTGCGGTCAAGGCAATGGCGGGAACCCTTCCCTCTTTTTGAACCTTCTTAATGGCTTCGATCGTCGAAAAACTATGGCCGCTCTGAGAAATTGCCAGGACCAAGTCAACGGAAGGCTTCACTTTTTCATAATGAACAAAGTTAAACGGCTCCTGGATTTCTACAGAAATGCCGGATACCTTTTCCATGTAATACTTCGCACTTAACGCTGCGTTAGCACTCGAGCCGGTTGCGAGAATCAACCACTGCTTCGGTTTGTGTTCAGCCATGAAGGCTTCAAATGACCGTAAAATGTTGTCGGCCTTGCTGAGTATCGACCTGCACACCTCGTATTCTTCTGCAACATAAGTCATCATGGTTTCCTTCATCTCGATTACTCCCTTGCTTGTTTATCCATCCGCCCAAACGCACGCTACCTATTCGAACACGCCGATCCATGCTCCCAATATCCCGACGACAGCAATCCCGACCAGTATCGTCGTAGGCTTTACTTCCCTTTTCAACAGCCAGTAGATGATTCCAAATGCACAGAGCGGCAGCAAGCCTGGCATGATGTTGTTCAGCATATCCTGTACCTTGGTTGCACCTTCCCCGCTTCCCAAGGTAAGAGGGACATTGATCGAGATCATGGAAGCACTCATGCCGCCGATCACCATCAATCCTAGAATCGCGGCACCTAACGTGAGATTGCCCATCATTCCATTTTGCTGCAAGCGGTACAGAAAGCCCGTTCCCAGTTTGTAGCCAAATTTCGTAAAGAGGTAGCGCAGAAAAATGTGAGGGACATTAAATACGAGAAGAAACAGGATCGGACCCAGAATATTGCCTTGCAATGCAAGGGACGTACCAATACCGGTGGCAATCAAGCGAAGTGTTCCCCAATAAAAGGAGTCCCCCAGTCCGGCCAGCGGTCCCATCAAGGAAGCTTTCACGTTGTTGATCGTAGCTGAATCAAAATTAGGGTCATCCGCATTTTGCTTTTCCATGGCGGTGGAAATCCCCAGCATCAGCGTCGCAATATGAGGGGTCGTATTGAAAAATTCCAGATGGCGTTTCAAGGCTGCAGATAAGTCTTCTTTGCGTTTGTAGAGTTTTTTGAGAATCGGAATCATGGCGTACGTATAGGCTAAATTCATTTGCCTTTCGTAATTCCAGGAAAATTCCATCTGAAAGGAACGCCAGAAGACCCGATTGAGATCCTTTTGATGAATGGCCGTATCCTGCTCTTTTGGTGGTGTCGATCCTGGATTAGAAGTCTTCGTCATCGTCATGTCTACCCACTCCTTCTGGTCCTGTCGTTGCTTGCGCCTGCTTGGTCTGTAACAAGTTGACCATAATCACAGCTACAATGGCCCCCAGTAGGGCTATCCCTGTTACGGAGACACCCATATACGCCACGATCAAAAAGCCTAAGAAGAAATAAGGAGCTACCTGTTTGTTGAACAACAATCGAGCCAGCATCGCAAACCCAAGTGCAGGCAAGATGCCAGTAGCAACCTTCAACCCTGTCTTGATAAATTCCGGAATGGCATCAAGTAAACCTTTGATCGTATCGCTTCCGACATAGAAGGAAATGGCGACAATCAGTCCGAGCATGAGAGAAAGACCGATACCGCTGATCAGATGCATCGCTTCAATACCGCGCGTATTGCCATCCTCCGCATAGCGATCCGCCTGATGGGACATATAAGGGATAACGAGTCCGAGGTAAATGTTTTTCAGAATCAAGGTTAACGTGGCAATGGGCAACCCTAGCAGCAATGCTGTTTCGGGACCAGCCCCAGAGGATATTGCAAAGGCAACACCCAAGACTCCGCCTGTGACGACATCCGGCGGAATGGCTGCACCTACTGAAAACGACCCGATGAACGCCAATTCCAGAGTAGCACCCATGATGACACCTGTTGTGACATCTCCCAGCACCAAGCCAGTCAGCAAACCGGTAACAATCGGCCTCGATATCAAGCTTGTGCCAAGCGCATAC
>DASQNU010000159.1:0-4719 GCA_035644815.1 Bathyarchaeia archaeon
CACGTTGCGCCATCTCCGTCATGCACCTCACAATCCTTTAGCAAAACTCATCTGGATGAGCTAGATAGTAACAATCATTTTATTAGAATTGTTACAATTAAGTGTACGTCTATTTCCCCGCAAATGTCAATATCCATTGCAATGATTCTCCACGTTAATCGCCTATAGCCCTCCAAGTTATTGGCGTGTGGGCGACATAACGGTATGGGAGCCGCACCAAACGAGCCCCATCATTCTTTTGCTGCGGGAACTTCTGCAGGGTACCTTCCTCATAAACAAATACTGCACGATCACGAGTTGTTTCCAGGTACATATAAGCCTGCTTCCCTTGCTGCGGGACCATGTAAGCATACAGCCATTCGCCATCCTTCATGACGTAATGTCCCGGCTTGGCCTTGGATTGTTCTACCCATTTCTTAATATTTGCAGGGAGCTGCCAGTCGTGTTCAGCCAATTTTTGGACTGGAACGGTCTCCATCGTTGGATCGCTCGCCGTTTCCGGCCGTTCCTTAAGCAGCTTGCTGGCTTCTGCGGCTTTATCGCTCTTCGGGTATCGTTCCAGCAATTGCTCTAATTTCCCGGTATCCTTGGTATAGTGATACATCAGTAAAAGCGCATCATCCGCAAGCTCGGATTCAGGATATCGCTTCAGCAACTCATCCCCATATTGCAACATTTGCTGCACCAGCATGGTTTTGGTTACATGGAAGGAAACCTCTTCCCCATACTCGATACATTTGCTGTTCATGAGCATTTGCGAAAATAGCGTCTTCGCTCCTGTCTGTTCATCCGCTTCATCCAGATTAATTTGCGAAAAAGCATCCGTAGCCTGAACCAGGTGATTGAAGCGGCCGATGTAGTGGTCGAGACTTACTTGATAATCCATGGTCTTAATCTGTCCGAACCAGAAGAACGCCTGTCTTTCTCCACGCCATAGATGATTGTAATACAAGAATGGTTGTTTCGAGATCATGGCAGCCAGCTCATATTGTTTCTTTGCCTTTTCAGCACCTGACGCTTGACTGATCTCATCCTGCAACTGTGCTGCTCGCTTTGCCAGTGCTAGCTGCTCATTTACGTTGCTCCAAAACGGATAATAGCTTTGCCATAGCCCCTCTTGGCTGTCTGATTCATGTGCAAAGAGCCCTTGCTGCTTCGCGTGATACGTATCGATAAATTTCTGCAAAGCGGAGCTAGCCTGTTCATATCGTCTCTCGCGCAAATATTCCACTGCGAGCGAATATTCTGCCCAGCCCTTCGTCCATGCTGGAAGCTGTGTCGTATCCAAGCGGGCAAGTTCTTCCGCTGTCATATTCACGTCCAGCACATACAAGAATTGTCCATAGGCATCATATTGCAAATCCTGATCTCCCAGGTTTTGCGCACGGTCAAACCAGTAGAGCGCCCTTTCATATTCACCGACCATCTGATAGCAGCGAGCCAAGCGGTAGGCTGCATCATCTAATGCAGGATGATTGGGATTCTTCTCGATAAACGCAAGCCATTGGCTGATCGCCTTTTGCGGATTGGCGAAGTCGTCCCCGTGGGATTCGTACGCATACCACTGCTCGCCATCCTGCTGATGAAAATAAGGGAAGCCGCGAATCGCTTCATAGGCTGCGATTCCTTGGCTCAGTTTTCCGGATGGGAAATGCTCCGCCAGAAACTTTTCGGTTAAGCCATCCAAGGCGATGGCAAATCCATGCTGCATGCCGCTGTCATGCAAACGCTTGGCCGCTTCCATGTCTCCGTGATTGCGGACCAGCTCTCGGTCAATCATTTGCTCCGTTGCCGGATCGGTTGTCTGCTTGGCGACCTCTGTTAACCAGATGTTCTCCTTGATCTTTCCCATCAACAGCAATTGCTCGACAATGAGCCGTTTGGCTTTGGGGGAGAGAGAAGCGGTCTCATACAGCTTTTGCAAGCGTTCCTGTCCGTCCGGCTTGCTTCCGATTGCCCCGATAACCGCTCTTGCTTGCGGGCGATCTGCATATGTAGTAAGAAGGGGATGCAATTGTTGATCGCTGACTGCCTGCTTTTTTTCCAAGAGCGGCATCAACAGCATGGCCCCCTCTTCCGATGAATTTCTCAGCACTTCAAGCAATTGTTGTCTATCGCCTGTCTGTATCACCGATTCCAATACTTCGCCCAGCATATAGGAATCCGGAATGGGCTTCGTAGTCGATAACCATGACA
This sequence comes from Bathyarchaeia archaeon, assembly GCA_035644815.1. Classification (GTDB taxonomy): domain Bacteria; phylum Bacillota; class Bacilli; order Brevibacillales; family Brevibacillaceae; genus Brevibacillus_F. Next base: position 2,197 of record DASQNU010000159.1, read on the forward strand.
GCAAAGAGGGTTCAATACGAGGATCTTTCAGCTGGCGAGCAACCTCCAACCAAAATCCCCACTCCTGAAAAACAAAGCCCTGCTGGTCAGCCGTCAGACGCAAGCGATTTTCCGCCAAGGCTAATCCTGCCTGCACAAACGGCAACAGCTTTTCTTTGTTTTGCTGAATGAACGTAATCTGTTGCGTGGTTAAGGCGCGATCCTGAAAAAACGTCTGATAAGCTTCTTTTAACACCCCAGACAACGGGTCGGCGCTCTCGGCATAGGCTACAGCGGCCATTCCTCCTTGGTGACCATAAGAAAAAGCGGGTGCGGTTGTGATCGTCAAACTTGCTAGCAGCATAAAGGCGAATTTTTGTTTGTACACGACTATTTCCCTCATTTATAAAAGATGATGACACATCTACTATGACGTAAAAACAGACTTTATGTTTCTAAAGCAGCTTGATACAAATAAAAAAGCAACGGCCTCCTGATAGAGGCAGCTGCTTTCTCATGCAGTCCGTGGTTTCTTCGTTTTCTTCGCCGATTTCTTTTTAGAAGGACACACATCTTCCAGCGGACATACCTCGCATTGCGGACTCTGTGCCTTGCAGTGGTATCTTCCGAAAAAGATAAGACGATGATGCGTGTTGGCCCATTCTTTTTTCGGGATTTTTTTCATCAAGGTTTTTTCTACTTGCAAAGGCGTATCCGTTTCCTCGCAAAAGCCCAGACGCTTCGCAATCCGCTCGACATGGGTGTCTACTGCCAGTGCAGGTACCCCAAACCATGTAGCCATGATCACATTTGCTGTCTTTCTGCCGACCCCTGGGAGTGTGACCAGCTCTTCATGCTTGTCCGGAATCTGACCGTTGTATTTATCAAGCAAGAGTCTGCTCAGCTCCTGAATATGCTTCGCCTTGTTTTTGTACAACCCGATCTGTTTGATATCCTCCTGAAGCTCGGTCAGCGGAACAGCCAAATAATCCTCGGGCGTTTTGTATTTTTGAAATAATCGTTCGGTAACCTGGTTGACTTTTTTATCGGTACATTGCGCTGAGAGCAATACAGCAATGGTCAATTCAAAAGCGTTCGTATGATTCAACTCGCAATGCGCGTCAGGGAACATTTCTGCCAATGTGGCGAGAAACCGCTTGGTCGTTAGCTTTGCCATAGTGACTCCTTACAATCTGTTTTTCCCTATTATACTGGTTTGCTCAAGCAACGAGAAGTGGCGTTTCCCAGCATCCATGGTATACAATGGAAAAAACGACAGGGAGGTATCCATGATGAAAGTGCTGCTTACAGGAAGCACCGGATTCGTCGGCAGAGGCATACTTACCCAATTAATCGATGCGGGTGTTGAACCTGTCTGTCTGGTACGCCCAGGATCGGAAGCCAAAGTGCGCATTTCGCGCCTAGGTCTGGGCAACATTCAGCTCGTTGCCGGGGATTTATTTGATCCACCCTCTTTAGTGAATGCACTGAAAGACTGCGAGGCGATCATTCACCTTGTAGGCATCATACGGGAAAGAAAAGGGAAGGGAATCACCTTTCCCCGCATCCATGTAACCGGAACGAAAAATCTGCTGGAGGCAGCCAAGCACGATTCTATCAAGCGGTTTATCCATATGAGCGCACTGGGCGCTCGTCCGAATGCGACCAGCGCCTACCACCAGACGAAGTACGAAGCAGAGCAGCTTGTCAAACAGAGCGGCATCCCGTATACCATCTTTCGACCTTCAGTCATTTTTGGTCCTGATGATGAATTCGTCAACATGCTGGCTGGGCTCGTGCGCATGCCGGTAACGCCTGTGATTGGCGATGGATCATACAAGCTACAGCCTGTATCGCGGCAAACCGTCGCCGAGGTGTTTACCGAAGCGCTGCGCAACGATCAGGCCATCGGGCAAATTTACGATGTCGGCGGCCCTGAGCAGCTTAGCTACTCGCAGCTTTTGGACCAGATCGGATTGGCTTTGAAAAAACCAAACGTGAGAAAGATGTATATCCCGCTGCCACTTATGAAGCCAGCGGTTAATTTGATGGAGAGCTTCCCCTTCTTCCCGATCACCAACACACAGCTGACGATGCTCTTGGAAGGGAATATTTGCGAAAATACGGAAAAGCTGTATCGTGACTTCTCCGTTGAAAAGGTGTCTTTTTTGGAGGGGATCTCGGCTTATTTGTAGCCTTCCTTACCCCTATAATCAAAAAGGATAGAGGTCTCAGAAAAACTCTGGATCTCTATCCTTTTTTGTTATCGAAAAATACTTACTATTCCCCGCGAATTTCTTTTACTCCTTTTCCCGCCGCATACGCATGCACATGGATTAACTCCCCAACTGTCTCAAACCCGTATCGCTGGTAAACCTTTTCTACCAGATGATTAATCGGATAGACCCAAAGCGTTGTTCCCGCAGACTGAGTAAACACCTGTTGAACATGTCGCAGCAAATAGCCGATGAGACCTTGCCCGCGATAATCAGATAGAGTCGCTACACTTTCCACAAGCACATTTTTGCCATGCGTAAATGTACA
>DASQNU010000160.1:0-22030 GCA_035644815.1 Bathyarchaeia archaeon
TTGATCCAGACGTTCCTTTAAAATCGGGAACCAGGTCATCATTTTTTCCATATCATCCTTGATTCCCTGAACATCCTTGCGCTGGAAAGCCCCCATCTCCAGATTTTCCAACACAGTCATTTTCCCGAGTATCGCACGCCCCTCAGGGACGAGCGCCATGCCGGCTTCCACCAGCCGATGCGGCTTCCAGCCCTCGATGCGTTGGCCGCAAAAGGTGACCGTACCGCTCTTCGGAGACAATAGGCCCGCGATCGTTTTCATCGTCGTCGTTTTACCCGCGCCATTTGCACCGATCAAACTAACAATTTTCCCTTCCGGCACATGCAAGGAAACGTCCCGGATAGCGTTAATTTGCCCATAGGAGGTACTCAGATTTTCCACACGCAGCATCTTACTCATCCTCCTCCTTGCCAAGATAAGCTTCAATCACATCCGGATTATTCTGGACAACGTCCGGGGTACCTTCCGCAATCTTCACCCCGAAGTTGATACATACCACACGATCGCAAAGATTCATGACGAGACCCATATCGTGCTCAACCAAGAGAACGGTTTTTCCATCGTCCCGGATCTTTTCGATCAGCTCCATCAGTTCTTTCGTTTCACTTTCAATCATACCCGCCGCCGGCTCATCCAGCAGCAGTAGCTCAGGCTCGGTTGCCAAAGCACGGGCGATTTCCAAGCGTCTTTGTTGTCCGTACGCCAGCGTATCCGATCGCACGTCCTTCACATTTGAGAGACCGACAAATGCAAGCAGCTGCTCCGCCTTCTCCTGAACTTCCCGTTCCTCTGCCTTTTGCTTGCGCGTATGCAACAGAGACGCCCAGAAACCGCTATTTGTCCGGGTATGGCATCCTACCTTGACGTTGTCAATCGCGCTCATATGTCCGAACAGTTTGATATTCTGGAACGTTCGGGCAATGCCGTTCTCTGTGATTTTATGCGGGGCCACGCCGTTCAGACGCTGTCCGTTAAAGTACACTTCACCCGTAGTCGGTTCGAAAATGCCTGTCACCATGTTGAAGATGGTCGTTTTCCCAGCTCCATTAGGGCCGATCAACCCGACGATCTCCCCTTTTTTGACGGTAAAGGAGACATCACGCAATGCCGTAATACCGCCAAAGCTCTTGCCGATATTGGTCAGTTCCAGCTGCATTTAGAACTCCTCCTTTTTTGCAGCAGATGCCTGTTTGCCGCGACGACGAAACAGCTTCTGAAACGTATCTGCCGCAATCAAGCCGTGTGGCCGGAATGCCATGACGAGCACCATAATCGCTCCGTACATGATCATCTTGTACTCGGCTAGACCACGCAGCAATTCCGGCAGAGAGGTCAACAGGAGCGCACCAAACAATGGTCCCCAGACAATCTCACTGCCCCCGATCACCGCAAAGGACAGGATCTCCACTACCTTGTGATAGTTAAAATCATCCGGGGTGACCGTCGTCGTGATGTGGGCAAACAAGCCTCCGCAAAAACCAGCCAGTACCGAACCGATCACAAACGCGAGCATTTTGTAGTATGAAATTTTCAGTCCCATCGCCTTGGCCGCAGTCTCATCCGCTTTGATCGCCTCAAAAGCGCGCCCGATACGGGAACGGTTGAGCCGCAGCGTAAAAAAGAGAATGACGGCAAACAGCAGTACTAGGAATAATAACGTCAATAAAGCCTTCATTTGCATGACGGAGACTCCGACAGACTGAGCCGTCATCCCGATTGCCTTTTGCAATTCATACAGCGTGTTGCCGATTGACTTCAAACCGGTCAGCCCCAAAGCTCCATTCGTGATCTCCATGTTCAGCATGATGACACGAACGACCTCGCCAAATCCCAGTGTGGCAATGGCTAAATACAGACCGTGCAATTTCAGCGTGGGTGCGCCGATCAAGAGGGCAATCAGTCCTGCCGCCAATGCTCCCAGTACCAGTGCTGCAAACAAGGGAAGATCCGCTTGCTTGGTCAAAATACTGGCCGTGTATGCACCGATGCTCATAAAGCCAGCATGCCCCAACGACAATTGACCGGTCATCAAAGTAATGTAAATACTGATGGCCAAGATGCCATTCAGTACGATAAATGTGATTACTTGCAGATTATAAGGATTAAGCAAATCCACGGTTGTCCCTCCTTACGCCTTGCTGCCAAACAATCCTTGTGGCCGTATCAGCAAGATGAGAATAATTAAGCCGAAAGCGACAGCATCCCGGTAAGACGAATCCCCGTACGCAACGGAAAACACTTCGATCACACCGAGCAGAACTCCACACACCATCGCCCCTGGAATACTGCCAACACCGCCAAGGATCAATACAGCCAATCCCTTGAAACCGAGTGTGAGCCCCATCGAAGGAATTAACGCGGAATATGTCATACCGATCATCATGCCGGCGATACCGCCCAATCCGGAAGCGATCATCACAGTCAACACGATGACCAGATTGGTGTTAATTCCCAAAATGCTCGCTGTATCGCTATTTTCAGCAGTGGCACGGATGGCCTTACCCAGCTTCGTACGCGTAATCCAAAAATGCAAAACAAACATCAAGACTAGGGAGATCCCGATAATCAGCAAGTCAACCCCGCGAATCTGCATGATTCCCAGATCAAAGACCTTCCCGCCAAAAACCTCCGGAAACGAACGAGAATCCGCCCCAAACAGCTTGTGCATGGCTTCCTCCACGAGGGTAGCGAAACCAATCGTACTAATCAGAGAAGCCAAGTGCGGCACATTTTTCTTCCGCAAAGGGCGTAGTGCCGTATACTCCAAAATGATTCCAAAGATTGCGGAGACCACGATCGCCACCACAAAGGCGAGTGGCAATGGCAAATCGGTGCTGGTCATCAACACCAGACCGACCAGAGAACCAAAGATAAAGATTTGTCCGTGCGCCATATTAATGATGCCAAGAACACCGAAGATTAACGTATACCCGAGTGCGATCAGCGAATACGTACTTCCTACAATCAAGCCGTTAGCCAATTGCTGCCAAAACAAGTTGAACCACCTCACATGTAGATGCCTGTGCGAAAAGAGGCACAGCCCGTCTTCCCGCCAGGACTCAAAGACTGATGAGTAGAAAAAAGGGCCCGGGCAGCCCCGGGCAAGCGTCCTAAAAATTATGGTTTAGAAAGGTACGAATTTGCCGCCTTTTACTTCTACAACCACTGCTTCTCCAACTGGTGTCCGCTTCTCATCAAAAGAGAGCTTTCCGGATACGCCTTGGAAGTCTTTCAGCTGGGCAAGCTGATCACGAAGAGCATTGCGGTCTGCCTGACCCGCTGCCAGCAGAGATTGCGAGATGATATACAGACCGTCATACGCTTGTGCTGCGAATTGATCCGGTTTTTTGCCGTATTTTGCTTCAAACGCTTTTACAAATTTTTGCACTTTTTCATCTTGTTTTTCAGGGCTGAATGGGGTTGCTACGATCAAGCCCTCCGCAGCATCTCCCGCGATTTCAAATACTTGCGGGTTGTTAAAGCCGTTGCCGCCGATGATAGTAGCAGTGATGCCCAGCTCACGCGCTTTTTTCACCACGAGCGAGCCTTCTTTATAGAGAGCCGAAACCAGCAATACATCAGGATTCAGATCTTTGATTTTGGTCAACTGAGCAGAAAAGTCTACGTCACCGTTCGCGAAGGTGGCTTCTCCGAGATTTTCCAGACCCATTTGCTCCGCAGTGGCCTTCATGGTCTTGAAGCCGGATACGCTGAAGTCATCATTAGCTGCATAAATGAAAGCGGCTTTTTTGAAGCCTTTTTTCTCTTGGGCTGCTTTCATCGCAGTTGGAATCGCAATGGATTCTGGCAGGGAATTGCGGAACACATATTCCCCGATGTCATTAATGCCCTCTGCTGTATTGGAAATCCCGAAAATAGGGGTTTCCGCTTCATTGGCTACAGGACCTGCGGCAAACATTTCACCCGAGAGAGTCGGACCGATGATCGCCACCACGTTATCTTGATTGATCAATTTATTGACTGCGTTAATCGCGCTTTCTTTTTTACCACCGGAGTCTTCCATCTGCAGCTCAATCTTGAGCTTTCCTTTATTCGCTTCATTCAACTCTTCCAGCGCCAGCTCCAGACCTGCCTTTTGCGCTTCGCCGTAAGCGGCGCCCGTTCCGGAAAGGAAGCTGACAACACCGATTTTCGCCGTAATTTCTCCGCCTGCCGCTTGCTGTGCCTCCCCTCCGCCAGCTGGCGCAGGTGCACTTGTCGATGCTCCGCCGCCGCAACCAGCCAAGATGGTTGTCCCCAGCAAGCATGTGGCTAACAATTGAGAAAATCGTTTCTTATTCATGTGGTTCCCCCTCGTGAAAGTTCTCTGTGTAAATTATGTTTCTCATTCTATATAAAATTGATAGAAAACGCAAATAATTTAGTATAATCAAACGCGTTTGAAAATAATAAAAGGATTTCTCGTGAATGTCTAGGAGAGTCCCTTAGAAAAGCATAATCCGCTTCATTTTCCGGGATGCAAAAAATTACCTCTCCCGAAATGAAACCAGATTCTGTAAATTACGTATTAAAAATCAAGTGAAAATAAGGGAGGTATTTGATTAATGGAGCAATTACTTATTTTCGTGGTTGAATTCTTCGTAAACATCATTGATCTCTTCCTGCCAAAAAACACAGATGCGGGAGAATAAACAATATTAACTATCAAAACTGTTTAAAATAATTATCGGTGCTAGGTCCGCGAGGGATACATGATCCTCCAGATGATAGAGGTTAATATGTAGACAAGGAAAAAAGCAGCATCGCTTCCATGCGCGATGCTGCTTTTTTTACAAGCTGATATCTTACAGATGTTTGCCAACAGTTGCCATAAGGGCATCCTTTGGTTGGAAACCAACCACCTTGTCAACTGGCTGACCATCCTTGAATACCAGAAGGGTAGGGATCGACATGATGCCAAAACGACCAGCCGATTCCGGATTGTCGTCTACATTCACTTTTGCGATTTTAAGCTTGGATCCCACTTCGCCGTCGATTTGCTCCAGTACAGGCGCGATCATTTTGCATGGTCCGCACCAAGGTGCCCAGAAATCAACGAGAACAGTGCCTCCTTGTTCTACCTCTTGGGTAAAAGTTTGGTCGGTTACGTTAACGATAGCCATGTGAGTTACCTCCTTTACTTCCAGGATCGATGATATCTTTCAACGGCTTTCAGTATACCATTCTCTTCCTGAAAAGACTATGGCAGGCGACACTTTCCGCCACACATATTCTACCCCTTTTTGAATCACCCTATTGCTAAAAAGGAGGACGTCGGTTGTGGCAGCGATTATTGCATTTTTCCCGTTCGAAGAAGAAGCCATGCAATTTATCCGGCAATCCGCTTTAGAGACCACCATTCACTCGATTACTTTTTTAAATAGCGCGGATACATCCAGTGCCTACGATTTTCAGTCCACATCGCTCGCCGATACACTTTATTCCCAAGGCTTTCATGCGGAACAATGCGACAATTGCATCCGGGCACTAGACGGCGGACAGGTAGCTGTTCTTTTGGAATGCGATGATGCCGCAGATATGCTGGTCGCCCTTCACAGCCATGGCATCCGGGATTATCACATGGCATAGCATTTGTTTTGCCTTTATTCTTTGACGGCTCCGGAGGTAAGCCCGGATACAATCCGTCTTTGGAATACCAGCACGAGAATGACCAACGGGATCGTTACAATGATGGAAGCTGCGGAAATCTCTCCCCACGGCATCGTGTATTGCCCCTGAAACATCACGATTCCCACAGGTACGGTCTTCATAGCTTCCTGAGTGTTGATCGTCAACGCGAAGAGGAATTCATTCCAAGCCGCAATGAAGACGAGTATCGCAGTTGTAAATACTCCGGGCATCGCGAGCGGAAAAAAGACTTTCGTCATCGTCTGCCAGATACTGGCTCCATCCACCTTGGCGGCTTCCCCCAGATCGATCGGGATTTTGCGGAAAAAGACTGTCAAGTTCCAGATTGCGAGCGGCAAGGCAAAGGTGGTATAAGGGATGATCAAACCCAAATAGCTGTTGGTTAAGCCCATCGACTGCATAAACATAAAAATGGGTGAAATCGTGGCGATCTGCGGAAACATGCTGACAGCCAGGACGATACCGAGGACGATGCTTTTTCCTTTAAAGGGAAGCCACGCGATCGCATAAGCAGCAAACGAAGCGATCGCAATCGCATACAACGTCGTCAACGTTGCCACGACAGTGGAATTCCACAGATAGGTGCCAAATGGTCGCTCGGTAAACACCCGGGCAAAATTGTCCAAGGTCGGATTTTCAATGATGAATTGAAAAGCATGCTCACCAAACAGCTCATTTGGCGGCTTCAATGCCGCCAGCAATACCCAAAGGAAAGGAAACATGATAATGAACAGAAAGATCAGCAAGAACAAATAGAAGAAAGGCCCCGCTTTCTTTTGCATACTCATCCTCGTCTCTTACCTCCCTCTGCTCTCACCGATCAAGTCGGCTCCCAATATTTTGATGTAGCCGATCGAGATCAACGCTACACAGATGAACACAATGATCGCCAACGCAGATCCTTCTCCAAAGCTCATCTGAGCAAACATGGTTTTGTATGCAAAGACCGAGATGGTCTCTGTGGAATTGGCAGGTCCTCCGCCTGTCAACGCATAGATCAGATCAAAAACACGGAATGCATCCAGTGTCCGAAACAGCAGCGCCACCAGAATACTGGACTTCAGCAAAGGAAGTGTAATGCGGAAAAATTGCTGGGTTTTGGACGCTCCGTCCACTTCCGCCGCTTCGTACAAGCTTTGCGGGATGGTCTGCAATCCGGCAAAAAGCAGCAAAGCCATAAACGGTGTCGTTTTCCACACGTCGGCAAGGATGACGGAGAACATGGCGCCTCCCTTGGTGGTCAAGAGTGTGCCCATATCGTCCAACAGCCCAATTCGTTCGAACAAAAAAGCGACAATTCCATTTTGCCCGTCATATAAAAATTTCCACATCAACGCGGAGATAACGGTAGGTACCGCCCATGGCACCAGCACAGCCGCACGAATTAGACCGCGCCCCACGAATTGCCGGTTGATCAGCATGGCAATCCACAAGCCGAGTACAAGCTCAAGGCTGACCGAAATCACTGTAAAGACAAATGTATTGGAAAGAGCTGCCCACAGTCTGCCATCCATCAGGTATTGCTTGTAGTAGGCGAATCCCACATAGTTTGGCTCGATCAAGGCTGAGGCGATTCCTTGAATCACTCCAACCGCACCTTCTGGTTTTTGCAGCAGCTTCTGATTGGCCATGGTTAGTAAAGCTTTATCCACGTCTTGCAACGTGTTGCGCAGCATGTCCGTCTGTTCAGCAGTCAATTCGATATATTTCAGCTCTTCAGGTACTGGTTTGAATTCGAGCAGAAGCTGATCGATTTGTTGATAACGGGCAGCCACTTCACCTGTCTGGTCGAGGGTATCCCTCATCTGTTCCACCTGCTGCTTCATGCCAAGCAATTGCTCCTTGGCCGTCCCTTGCGCGGTGTCCGCCTCCCTGTCCAAGTAACGCAGTAAATTGGGGAGTGTATTGACATATCGCTCCATATCCAAACCAAAGGACTGATGAATTTCATTTTTGGTCGGATCGTTCAGCCGGACATCATGAAGGCTGATCCAAAAGGAACGGATCACCGGCCAGATCGCGATAATCAATATGATCAGTAAGGCTGGTGCAATTAACAGGTAACCCATCTGTTTTTCCGACAGCGAGCCTTGCGTCATCCGATTCATCCATTCACCATCTTCCCCTTGTGATCAAGAAAAAGAGCTGCCAGGGTACAAGGCCGAGTCTGCTTCATCGTCACATCGATCCTCCCACTTACTGGCAGCTCTTTCTCCCCTCTTATTTTTGGATCAAATCTTTCATTGCTTTTTCCATGTTTTGTACGGTTTGTTCAGCCGTTTGCTGTCCTGCAAGCGCTTTCGAAACTTCGATCTGGATGACTTCAGAGATTTTCGGATAGATAGGGGTGGTAGGACGAGAGACTGCTGCGCTGACGCCGTTAATGAAATCTTTGTTCGCGAACAATGGGCTTGCTTTTTGTACATCTGCATCTTCATAGACTGGCAAATAAGTAGGGGCTAACCCGCCATGGACTGCGGAAATTTCTTGCCCTTCTGGACCTGTCATGAACTTCAAAAATTCCCATGCTTCTTTTGGGTGTTTCGTGTACTTGTTGATGCCGCCCATCCAGCCTCCCAGTGCGGCTGCGGATCCTGCATCGCCAGCTGGCAGTGGTGCGATTGCGATCTTATCAACGATTTTGGACTGGGTCGCATCTTGAGCCAAAGCAAATTGATACGGCCAGTTGCGGATGAAAGCGGATTGCCCTTCAATGAAGGCCGTATGGGATTCCGTCTCGGTGAACGTGGTGATATTGGTAGGCACAAAATTCGATTGCACGACCTCCATCATCTTTTTCAAGCCTTTGATAGTACCTGGATTATTGACCGCCACATTGCCCTGCTCATCGAGAATTTTTCCACCGTATGCCGTGCTGAACTCCACGAAATTACATACCAAGCCCTCATATTGCTTGGCCTGCATCAGATAACCGAATTTCGTCCCACCCTGACCATTGGCTGCCTGGGCTGCTTTGATCAGATCATCCCATGTCTTTGGCGGTTCCTTCACCAGATCGGTACGATAGAAGAGCAGACCGGCATCGATGAATTTTGGCAATGTCCATTGCTGCCCGCCAAAATTTCCGGCATCCATGGCTCCCTTGATGAAACTTTCGGTCTTAATGCCGTCCTGCTCGATCAAACGATCCAAGGGCAGCAAATATCCCGCTTGGGCAAATTCCGCCGGCCAGATTACATCCAGGTCGAACACATCGATTTCCGAAGATTGGGCGCTAAACATCGTCACGTATTGATCATGGCTTTGACCTGTATCGGACGGCATCTCCCGCACTTCTACATCGATGTTGGGATGGGCCTGCTCAAACGCTTCTACCAGCTTGGCAGTACCTTGTGTGGCATCATGCCCACGAGCGTATACGATTTTGACTTTTTCGGTATCGGCTGGTTTTGGTGCATCGCTAGTGGATGGAGCAGGAGTGGACGGTGCGTCTGGGGCGGTCGTTTGCGGCGGTTGTGAGCATGCTGCCAGAGAAAGCGCGATTGACAAAGAAAACCCGATCTTTGCTACTCTTTTGAAAACCTTCAATGGAATAACCCCCTCATCTTTTTTCATAAGGACTTCTATTCTTTTCGGTGTTTACAATGTGACAGCTTCACCTGTTTCAGCGGAGTGATAGATAGCATCGATCAATTTGTTGATGTAGAGAGCATGTTCTGGTGTGCAGACTGGGTGGGCTGTTCCTTCCACAGAGTCGATAAAATTGCGGAACAAGAGGAGACGCTCATTGACTTTTGGCGGTTGCATTGTAGTAGTAGAAGGTGCTTCGTTCCATTCATGAAAAAGGGTAAACTGATCGTCCAGCAGCTTCAAAGAGGAGCCGCCTTCCGTGCCGTACAACTCGAGGAAAACGTTTTCCTTTTCGATATGGGAGGCCCAACTTGCTTCCAGCGTCAAGGCAGCTCCATTTTCAAAGGTAATCATGGCAAGAGCCAGATCTTCGACATCGAATTTGCCTTGCTCATCCCTGCGCCCCCATTCCGAAAGGCCTTTTTTCCGTGGGCCGAAGTGAGCATACGTCTTCCCTAATACGGTAACCGGCTTGGGATGTCCGAGCAGCCACAAGGTAAGATCAAGCATATGGACGCCAATGTCGATGAGCGGGCCGCCGCCAGCCAATTCTTTCTGCGTAAACCAGCTGCCCCAGCCAGGAATGCCGTAGCGGCGAATCCAGCCTGTTTTCGCGACGTATACTTGACCGAGCTTGCCTTCCTCCACGAAACGTTTCAAAGCAAGGGACTCTGCACGAAAGCGATTATTTTGTCCGACCATCAGGATTTTGTCTGCTTCCTTGGATGCGGCGATCATCTCCTCCGCCTGACTGACACTCATCGCCATCGGTTTTTCGCAGAGGACATGCTTCCCGGCTTGCAAAGCATAGATCGCTGCCTCATGGTGCAAATAATTCGGCACACACAAGACGACCGCATCCAGCTCGATCTGAGCCAGCATTTCTTTATAATCCGAAAATACATACGGGATCTGATGCCGATCCGCCCGATACGTCACCATCTCTTGTGAGACATCGGCAATCCCCACGACTTGAGCCCGCGGTTCCGCTTTTATGGCGTCCAGATGTACCTCCGAGATGCCCCCCGCTCCAATGATTCCAATCTTCCAGATCTTATCTGTCATCGCTAACCTCCTATACCCACCATGGATTGCTTACCGATTCGCGAATGATGACCTGCTGGAGGTTTTGCACTGCACGCTGGAAACCTTCTTCGATCGACATCAGCGCATCCTCATGCTCGATGCTGATCACGTAATCATAGCCGTACATCCGCAGTGCGCTCATCATATTGGCCCATTCATGCATGTCGTGACCATAGCCGACCGTGCGGAAATACCAGGCCCGCTCGCTCAGGTTTGCGTATGAGTTCATATCGGTTAACCCATACATGTTCACTTTCTCTTGATCGATGTAGGTGTCTTTGGCATGGAAGTGATAGATTGCTTTTTCCTTGCCAAGGATCTTAATCGCCGCAACCGGATCGATTCCTTGCCACCACATATGACTTGGATCAAAATTGGCGCCGATCACCTCCCCAACCGCTTCGCGCAGCTTCAGCAAGGTGCCGGGTGTATGAACGAGAAAGCCGCCGTGCATCTCCAAAGCTACTTTTACATGATGAGACGCGGCATATGCTCCCCATTCCCGCCAGTACGGAATCAGCTTCTCTTCCCATTGCCAGTTGAGAACGTCCCTGTACTCATTAGGCCACGGCGCGACTGGCCAGTTAGGGTGTTTCGCCCCTTCATGATCCCCTGCCGTTCCGGAAAAACAATTGACTACGGGCACTTCCAGCTTTTCTGCCAATTGCACGGTCTTGACGAAAGTATCATGGGAAAGCTGGGCAAATGATTTATCCGGAGTTAACGGATTGCCATGGCAGCTCAGCGCACTGATCGTCAAGCCGCGGCTTTCGATCGCCTGTTGATAGGCACGCAGTTTCTCAGGCTGTTCCAGCAGCTCATCCAGATTGCAGTGAGCGCTGCCCGGATAGCCATTTGTCCCGATTTCCACTGCCTCCAAGCCTGCTGCTTTTACATAGTCCAACATGTCCTCGAATGCTTTATCACCAAACAGTACAGTGAAAACTCCCAGTTTCAAACGATTCACTCCTTATCACGAGATCGTACGGTTATTTTTGGTAAGCGCTTACACTTTGGCGAATCACTAATCGATGGGGGACCACACTTCTTCGTTCAACCGCTTCGTTGCGCAGCATCTTCAGCAATTGTTCACCTGCCGCTTTTCCGTACATAAACGGGTCATTATGTACCGTTGTCAGCATCGGTCTTGCGAGCGAAGCGATTTCCAGATTGTCAAAGCCCATCACCGAGATATCTTCCGGCACACGAATCCCATGATCGTGGAGGTAGTTCATCACCCCGACCGCCATCAGATCACTGGCCACAAATACAGCTGACGGACGCTCCTGCGCTTGAAAAATCCGGCCCATGGCTTCATACGCGCTTTCCGCTGTGAAATCTCCCTCGGCCATAAAGCCATCCGGTATGGGGATGCCGTGTGCCCTCATCGCCTTGCGATATCCGCCCAACCGATCCAGGCCACATGGCGGATCCCACAACGGTCCGGATACGCAGGCAATTTTGCTATGACCCTGTTCGATCAGATAGGAAACCGCATCATAGGCCGCTTGCACGTTGTTCACATTGACGGTTGGAACATCGAACTCGGGTAAATCATGTCCAGTGACAACCAACGGAATCTGATTTTCCGTTAAAATATGTCTGTGCTGCTCCAAGAAATGGACACTGGATACAATCATGCCATCCAACTGCTTCTCTTTGAATAATCGAAGGTACTTCAACTCCTTTTCTACTTCTTCATCCGAGATGGCCAAAAAGAGGCTGTAGTTCCACTCATGAATGATGCTGTCGATCCCATAAATCAAGCTGGAGTAAAAATTGTTCGAGATGTCAGGCACCATCACCCCGATGATTCTCGTCTCCTTATTGACCAGACTTCGAGCGATTGCATTTGGCTGAAAGCCCGTTTCCGCGACTATCCTCATCACCTTTTCCCGCAATTCCGGACTTACGGGCTTCGATTGATTGAGCACGCGAGACACGGTAGCAATCGAGACGTTGGCAAGTTGGGCGATATCCTTTATCGTGACTGAAATGTTCGCTCACTCTCTTCTTTGCTATTAGGAAAACGTTTTCCTAAAATAACCATACAACCGCCTTTAGATATTGTCAATATTTTCTGTTAATTTATAATTTCACTGTAAGTGGTTTATTTTTATTGAATCCACGCAAAAAAGCAGCACCCGAATGAATGCTGCTTTTCTCTATAAAACGGCTTATGCCAATGCCTTTTTAAATTCTTCTGTGAGCAATGGAACCACTTCGAACAAATCTCCGACAATACCGTAGTCGGCTACCTGGAAGATCGGTGCTTCCGGATCCTTGTTGATCGCTACGATCACTTTGGAGTTGGACATACCCGCCAAGTGCTGGATCGCACCGGAAATGCCGCATGCAATGTAGAGATCTGGTGTAACCACTTTACCCGTTTGCCCGATTTGCAGAGCGTAATCGCAATAGCCTGCATCACACGCACCGCGAGAAGCGCCTACTGCTGCTCCCAGTACATCCGCCAATTCCTGAAGCGGCTTGAAGCCGTCTTCGCTCTTGACGCCGCGACCACCAGAAATGATCACTTTTGCTTCAGACAGATCGACTTTACCAGTCGTCTTGCGCACGACTTCTTTGATGATGGTGCGCAGATCCTTGATGTCCGCATCCACGGAAACGATCTCAGCTGTTTTGCCAGCTTGCGGCTCGTTGACAGGAATGTTGTTTGGACGAATGGTTACAAAAATTTTGCCGTCTACGAATTTGCGTTTTTGGAATGCTTTACCTGCATAGATGGGACGAATAAATGCAGGTCCCGCTTCGATGCCTGTTGCATCGGAGACCAAGCCGTAGCCAAGACGAGCTGCTACCCGTGGAGCCAGGTCGCGACCGATTGCTGTATGTCCGGTTACGATTGCATCCGGACCGACTTGCTCGATCACTTGGGTGAGCGCCTGTGTATACGCGTCTGGCGTGTAGGCATTCAACGCGTCATGTTTTACGAGATATACTTTGCCTGCACCATATTCGGCAAGCTTGTTGGCCAATGCTTCATCAGCACCACCGAAAATAGCGGCAACAACTTCTCCGCCCTCCGCAATCGTCGCGGCAGCAGCCAAGGCTTCAAAGGAGACGTTGCGCAATTGATTGTCACGGGTTTCTGCTAATACCAGTACTTTTTTCATTTCAATCCCCTCTTCCCTTAGATTACTTTCGCTTCATTACGGAGCAATTGGACAAGCTCGGAAACTTGCGCTTGCAGGTCTCCTGCGAGGATGCGTCCAGCCTGTTTTTTCGGCGGGAGATATTGATCCACAATCTCCGTTTTTGCTTGCACATCGGAAGCAGTAATTCCCAGATCATCTGCCGAATAACGATCCAGCGGCTTTTTCTTCGCCTTCATGATCCCCGGCAAGGATGGATAGCGCGGCTCATTCAAGCCTTGTTGCGCGGTAATCAGCACAGGCAGATTGGTTTCAACTACTTCCAGGTCTCCCTCGATGTCGCGTTCTACACGTACTGCGGTACCGTTAATCTCTACTTTGACAGCGGTGGATACGTGGTTAATGCCGAGCTCTTCTGCCAAGCGCGGTCCGCCTTGTCCAGCACCGGAGTCAACGGCCATTTGTCCGCCCAGGATCAGATCAAAACCGACCTTCTTCGCAACGGCAGCCAAAACTTTGGCGGTCGTATACTCATCCCCAAACAGAGATTCATCATCGACGAGCACCGCTTTGTCTGCACCCATTGCAAGCGCTGTACGAAGCGCGCTTTCTGCATGATCCGGTCCGATCGTGATTACCGTTACCTCGCCGCCCAGCTCGTCTCTCAGCTTAATGGCTTCTTCCACGGCATACTCATCGTAAGGATTGATGATGCGTTCTACGCCATCTTCACTGATCTTGCCGTCTTGTATCACGATTTTTTCTTCTGTATCAAAAGTCTGCTTAAGCACTACCAGAATATTCATGCGATAACCCTCCCTCTATCGGTCCGAGAATTGCGGTTTCCGCTTCTCGATGAAAGCGGCAACCCCTTCTTTTACATCTTCAGTGCCGAAAGCTTCGCCAAATAGCTCCGCTTCCCGTTTAAGTCCAGCTTCCAGTTCAAGGCTAGCGCCCTCATGGATGGCAGCCAAGGCCAGCTTCATGGTTACGCTGCTTTTTTGAGCAATGGTATGGGCAAGCTTTTTCGCTTCCGCCAGCAGCTGCTCCACTGGATACACCGCTTCTGCCAGACCGAGACGGTAGGCTTCGTTCCCGTCAATCATTTCCGAGGTCAAGATCATTTGCGTCGCTCTTCCTCGTCCGATTAACCGTGGAAGACGTTGGGTACCGCCGTATCCAGGAATCAGTCCCAAGTTCAGCTCGGGCAGCCCGATCTTCGCTTCCACAGCTGCCAATCGAATATGGCATCCCATCGCCAATTCTAATCCTCCACCCAAGCACGCTCCATTAATGGCAGCAATCACTGGCTTTGTAAGCCCTTCCAACTTATCGAACAGGCGTTGGCCTTTTTCCGCCAACAATTGTGCGTTATCCCCATTCAACTGGGTAAATTCCTTGATATCCGCACCAGCGATGAAAAAGCGTCCTTCTCCTGTTACAATGATTACCTTTACCAGCGGATTTTGCTCCAGCTCATCAACCGCTTGTTCCAATTCTTGCAGCGTGGCCTGATTCAACGCGTTTGCCGGAGGATGGTTAATCGTTACAATCGCAATGCGATCCTCTAACTCTACCTGTAAATTGCTGTACGCCAAGCTCTCTCCCTCCACTTCGATGTGAGATCAACACTTGTCTAACCGAGCGATCGCTCAGTTTTGGGATAAATCCCATTTGCAGGCTTTACGAAGCTATTGTAACAAAGGTTAGTTTCCAAAGAAAGCGTTTTTCTGTTGATTATTTCCGCATCAGACCATACAGGAAGAGGTTATGGATGGGATCAACAGAAGAAACCAGGTCGTACTTGCACTGCTTCATGACCCAAGACGATACTGCCTCATCCAACGTGCCGAAGATCATCATACGTGCAATGCGTTTGTCAATATCCGGGCGAAATGCCCCTTCCTCAATCCCCGCGACAATCACTTCGTCGATCAAGTCAAAGTAATGTTTGACGACTTCCATGATCGCCTTGCCGACTTCCGGATTGGACTGGCGCAGCTCAATTTGCGTGACCTTTGCCATATCCGGATCCTGTGCCAGCTGGCCCAAGTGTGACTTGACGAGCACGTACAACTTTTGTTCAAGAGTGTCAGCTTCCGCAATACGTCCGCGGCAGGTCTCAATGAACTGTCCCATTTTTTCCTCAAACAAAGAAATCAGGATGTCATCTTTGTTTTCAAAATAGAGATAGATCGTCCCGTCAGCCACCTTTGCCTCCTTGGCAATGCGCGAAACCTGTGCGTTATGATAGCCATGCTTCGCGATGACAGTGACTGCCGCTTCGATAATGGCTTGATACTTTTCCCCCGTTTTCTTTGCCATGTGCTTACCTCCGTAAAATCTTTCGATGACACGTTCACTGAATGACCATTCATTCATGTTCAGTTTACCCTATCATCTCAAATGGTGTCAATGCTTTCCTAATGGCTTATTGTAATCTTCCTGGCTTTTCTTTACACATAAATTTACTTGATTTTCCTGATCTCCAGACACATTTGTCACGATTCAGCCAAAAAAGAAAACGGTTTCTTTTCTGAAGATTGAAAAGAAACCGTTTTGTCTGATATTTGTTAGCCAAGCTTGGTGTCGTGTTCCGCTTCCCTGCGCAGTTTATCTTCCTCCTGAAGCTTACGGCGCAGTACCTTTCCGACCATGGTTTTGGGCAATTCTTCGCGGAATTCATACAACCGCGGCACTTTGTAGGACGCCAATCGCTTGCGGCAGTGCTGGTTGAGTTCATCTTCGGTCGCCGTTTGCCCTTGTTTGAGGATGACAAATGCTTTTACTGTCTCCCCGCGATAGGGGTCAGGCACGCCGATAACCGCTGCCTCTTGCACAGCCGGGTGCTCAAACAATACTTCTTCCACCTCACGCGGATAAATATTGTAGCCGCCTGCGATAATCATATCCTTTTTGCGATCAACGATATAAAAATAGCCTTTTTCATCCATATAGGCCATGTCTCCGGTTAACAGCCAGCCGTCCTTTAAAGCTGCCGCTGTATCTTCCGGACGGTTCCAGTAGCCGCGCATCACCTGCGGTCCGGATACAGCCAATTCCCCCACTTCTCCCTGGGGCAACTCTTCTCCTGTAGCTGGATCCACCACTTTACAGTCGGTGTCCGGCCATGGAAGGCCAATGCTTCCGGTAATCCGGTTGCCCCACAATGGATTGGAATGAGTGACTGGCGAGGCCTCTGTCAAGCCATAGCCTTCCACCAGCCTTCCTTTGGTGATTTCCTCGAAACGCTGCTGCACCTCCAGCGGCAATGGCGCTGACCCGCTTACACAAGCTTCGATGGATGACAGATCATACTTGGGCAAATCGGGATGATTAATGAGTCCGATATACATAGTTGGTGCCCCTGGAAACATGGTTGGCTTCAGCTTGTGGATGGATTCAAGAATTTGTTTCACATCAAAGCGAGGGATCAAAATGATTTCAGCGCCCAGCTTGATTCCCATGTTCATGACGGTGGTCATCCCGTACACATGGAAAAATGGTAAGGCTCCGACGATTCGTTCCTCGCCGGGTGTCATTCTGTACAGAATTTCCCTGCATTGAACGGTGTTGGCTACCAGATTCATGTGGGTCAGCATCACTCCCTTGGCAACGCCGGTCGTGCCGCCTGTATACTGGAGCAGAGCCAGATCTTCTTCTGGATCGACTTCCACATTCACCGGATTGGTAGCGCTTTCTTTTATGACGGAAAGAAAAGGCTCTATCTGATTGTCATAGGCAATCGAGGGGGCTTTTTGACCCTGTTTGCGCTGGACAAGCGGATACACCCATTTTTTGACGGTTGGCAAATAGTCGGAAATACCTGTGAAAATGATGCGCTTCAGAGGAGTCGAAGCTTTCACGCTCATTACCCGATTGTACAGCAAGTCCAAGGCGATTAACGTTTCCGCACCGGAATCATTCATCTGATGAACCAGCTCTCGCTCGGTATACAGCGGATTGGTCATGACCACGACCGCACCGGCAAACAGTGCCCCATAATAAGCAATGACCGTTTGCGGTAGATTGGGCAGCATAATGGCTACGCGATCTCCTTTTTTCACACCACGGGAGACCAGCGCATTCGCAAATTGATAACTCCATGTGAGCAATTGACTGTAGGTAATTCGTTTGCCCATAAAGTGAAGGGCGGGATGATCCGGATAGCTTTTGGCAGATTCGACAAGAAAATGCGTCAATGAAACACGGGGGTATTCCAATGACGCAGAGGTTTCAGACGGGTAGCTGGCAATCCAAGGCTTGGCAACAGACATTCACAATTACCTCCATCCCTAATTGGCCTACTTCTCCCATACAATCATCATTCATAACCTCTTCCTGCCCTTATTGTAAGTCAAATTTGAAAATATTCCAACATTATTTGTGTCTCACCCATTATATTGACCGATATCGTGTTGGCCGATAATGAGCGTAATTGGCTCCAGATAGGCTTGGACAATTGCATCATTGCGCAAGAGATTCAGTTCAATGTCAATTACCTTGTAACGGGCTACCTCTTCCTTTCGCTTGTCATATACAACCTCGAAGCCTTGCAGGCCTAGTGGATGCGTAACGACAGAGCCTCCGATTGGGAGAAATACGGTTTCGAAATGTCCGTGATCAAAGGTCACCTCACTGAGCACTTCTTCATTCAGATCAACGATGCGGACTACTTGTACAATATGGTATTTCATTACGGCTGTCTCCCCTCCTGGGTATCTTGTTGGTTCAACTCTTGAGCAAGTCGTTTTTGGATGCGCTCCCGCTCTTTTTTCGGAACGAGATAATACCAGCCCCGTATTCCATGACGCCAGATACGTTCATCTGTGCCCTGCAAGGTATCCGTCTCCAAATGATTATGCTCAGGGTCGTAATAAGTAGCCAACAGCGAAGCAATTTCATCCTCGCTAATGTCGGTTTTTACATGTTTACCCAATATCTCCATCAGTTTAAACGCTTTTATGAATGCTTGTACAGACGTTCCTTTGTTGGCGAGCGCTTTAATCACTTCCTGCTGGCGCATGATTCGCTCGGCGTCACTGTCTTCTCTGCCTACATCACTTTTGCGGTAACGGACGTAATCAAGCGCCTGTTCCCCATTCAACGTTTGCAGTCCGGGCTTCAAATCAATGAAGGTATCGTCGGTGGGATCGGTATATTTCATCCGCTTCTTTACATGGATCTCAACCCCTCCAAGCTCATCCACTACTTTGCGAAAGCCTTCAAAATCCATCGTCATGTAACGATCGATCTTTACCGCAAAGAACTGCTCCAAAGAGGCCTTCAGCAGCTTGGGGCCACCGAAAGCCATCGCGTGGTTGACCTTGTCAAAGCCCCGCCCCGGGATCTCCATGTAGCTATCCCGGGGAATCGACAGGAGATAGGCCTTCTGATCAGCTGGACGAATCACAGCCAGCATCATCGTATCAGCACGGGCTTTTTCGCCATCTCTGCTATCCGTTCCGATCAATAGCAACGTGAAAGGCTTCAGTGGTTTGGGGGCTGGCAGCACATCAGCAGCAGGCTGCTGCTTCGCTTCAAGCTGCTGCTCAGTTGTATGGGCCTGAATCTGGGTGCGCGGCTCCTCCGCGAGCGGCTGATACCATTCTCTTGTCATTTTTTTGTATTGATTCGCGGAATAGGCGATATAAGCCGCGCTTCCCGCTAGCAATAACAAGATGGCCATGACAAAAAGACGTTTCCCGTATCTGCCGATAAAGGTTTCTCCCATCATATAGTCCTCCCTATGTATACAAGCCTGTGGCATTTTTCCACTGGTAAAAAAGCCCCCACCACAAAGTGCATTTGGATGGGGGCTGTTACCATTGTAGCCAGTATCGAACAGGCTTATACAAAAGAAGCGGCTAGCGTTCGAGGATCATGGTCATGCCCATGCCGCCCCCGACACAGAGGGTGGCAAGACCGCGGGAGACTCCTCGTTTTTGCATTTCATGAATCAGGGAGACAACAATCCGACAACCGGTGGAACCTACCGGATGACCGAGCGAAATCCCGCTGCCGTTCACATTTGTCTTTTCACGCGGAAGCTCCAGCAGCTTTTCCACGGCGAGGTATTGGGCCGCAAACGCTTCATTCACTTCGATCAAATCAATATCCGCCAGCGTTAACCCGGCCTTCTCCAGCGCCTTTTTCGTGGCTGGCACCGGACCGTAGCCCATCAGATCCGGCTCCACTCCCGCCCAGGCATAGGAAACGATTCTTGCGAGTGGAGTAAGACCCAGCTGTGCCGCGCGGCTTTCTTTCATCAGTATCACTGCAGATGCTCCATCGTTGATTCCGGAGGCATTGCCCGCCGTCACCGTACCATTCGAACGGAATGCCGGCTTTAGCGCTGCGAGGCTTTCCAACGTAACGTCGCGTCGCGGATGCTCATCCGTTTCAATCAGCGTGGTTTCCTTCCGTTTTTGAATGGGGACAGGAATGATCTCCTCTTGGAAACGGCCGCTGTCGATTGCACGTATGGCATTCATCTGCGAGCGGTACGCGATCTCGTCCTGCTCCTCCCGTGTGATGCCATATCGATCAACCAGCCGCTCTGCCGTTTCGCCCATCAGGATTTGATGATGCGGGTCGGTCAGGAGCTCCCACATGGAGTCGGTCATTTCACCGTGCGTAATGCGGTTCCCCCAGCGGGCACTTTTCAGCACATAAGGTGCATTGCTCATGCTTTCCACGCCGCCAGCCAGCACGACTTCCCGATCTCCCAGCACAATTTGACCAAATCCGCTGACGATCGCTTGCATCCCAGACGAACATTGGCGCTGTACGGTAAAAGCTGTCACTTCTTTGCCAAGACCGGCATCTATGGCTGCGACACGAGCGATATTCGCCTCATCGGAACGCTGCAGACAATTACCCAGTATTACTTCATCCACCAGCGCTGGATCGATCCCTGCGCGTTCAATGACGTTGCGAATCGTGATTTCCGCCAGTTTGCGAGCGCTTACATCTTTCAGAACACCGCCAAACGAGCCAATGGGTGTACGTCCAGCTGCCACAATTACGATCGGTTCCATCTATGTCTCCCCCTATGCATTGAAAAATAGAATTCTTACTCTTCTTTATCTTCTCACAATGATGCAAAGCTGAAAACAGACTGGATTCGCATTTTTCCGCGCGCCATCCAGTCTGTCTCCTATGTACGTATTGTTTACCGGTTCATGACTAGCGTGACCCACTCATCGCTTTGCCTTTTAGCAACAGTATGAAAACCGATATTGCCGTAGGCTGTCTCCACTTTTGGCAGAATCCACTCGACGATCCCCGAAAGAATGATCTGGCCATCACGGGCAAGCGTTTGCTCAACCACCGGAAGCATGGCGATATCTTCATCGCCGCCGATATTGATTAAAATCAGGTCAACTTCTGGCGGCAGCTGCTTCGCTGTATCCGCATCGAGCGGGTCTCCGATAATTACCGTGACGTCTTCGGCACTGCGCCCATTTTGCAGCAGGTTTTGTTCGACCTCATAGCTGGTCTGCGGATTGATGTCTACCGCATAGATTGGAATCGATGCCCCATTCATCGCCGCAAAGATCGAGAGAATCCCGGAGCCTGTCCCGATGTCCAGCACCCGTTTTCCTGTGAGATTCATTTCCTGCAGGAACAGCAAAATGTCTTGTGTCGTGCCATGATATCCTGTGCCAAAAGCTGCGCCCGGATCGATCCACAGAATCTTTTCTTTTCCTTCGAGGCGCTCTGCAGGCGTCCAGGAAGGAGCGATCCACCAGCTCCCCACTTCTACCTCTTGATACGCTTCTTTCCAGGAATCATTCTCTTCTTCAACGACCTCTACCTGTGCCAGCACAACGTCAGGTTTCCACGGGGCAAGGAATGCCTCCAGACGCTGGATCAGGACATCCTTCTCTTCTCCATTCATCGGTTCAAATAAATAAGCGATGATCGGCAACGTATGGTTTTCTTCATAATCGTAGCCGTTTTCTGTCACCAATACTTCGATGCGCGGCTCGGTCCAGCCAAATGTATAGGGACTATCCAGCACGGTGGCGACGAACGCTTCCTCTTGCTCACTCGCCACGTGCAAGGTATATTTTAACCACTCATTTTTTTCCATGAACTTTCGCTGCTCCTTCCTGTTCCACTGGTAGTCTTCCAACTAGGGTGCGTGGTATGATGGAAGAATGGACTACCGATTGGAGGTTACTGCCATGTTTGATGAATTCTTTCAGCGACGCAAAAACAACGGTCCCATGCTCTATTTCATGATCTTTCTGATTCTCTTGGGCGTTGGTCTCTTTGCCGCTGGCTTTGTCTATCTTTTCTAGTTTGCTTTACTTCCCTATAATTACTCGATTATACTTGAGAATGTGTGATTTTACATAGGTTTTATGGAAAGAAGGTTCTCTCATGCCGCGAATTCTCATCTCCGGTTACTACGGATTTAATAACGCCGGAGACGATGTCGTTCTGTACGGAATCATCTCCTCGCTAAGACGGGAACAACCTCATATCTCGCTGTCCGTCCTGTCCAATCAGCCGGAGCGTACAGCCGCATTATTCGGAATCGAAGCCCACAATCGCTGGCGTCTGTCTACGATTGTTCG
>DASQNU010000161.1:0-4246 GCA_035644815.1 Bathyarchaeia archaeon
CCTTCATCCAAAGATTTGAAACCTTCTCCTTGGATTGCGCTGAAGTGAACGAATACATCGTCTCCGCCTTCTACTTGAATGAATCCAAATCCTTTTTCTGCATTAAACCATTTTACAGTTCCTACAGTTTGCATCAACAAAGACCTCCAAAAATGTGGTAATATGCAATTTCCTATTCTTTAAAAAATGAAAAATCACATATTTGTAAGGAATACCTTTTCATATCTGAAGTGATAATCCTTAGCAAACATGTGAATTATACTCTCCATACGATCATTTATAAAAGAACAGGGAATGTCATTTCTTTTTTTGTCTAAAACAATGAAAGCCCTTCCTCTCTTTCATCCTTGCGGCTCCGAAGACCGCGCCAGTGTGAATCAGCTTCAAAAGGCATGAATGGAAGAGGATTACATTCAAACAGCTAACTCAATATAACATAAAAATAAGCTGTTGTCAAAAAGATTGCCATACTCTCACCATTCATGCATCATTTACCAGCACTCTACCCCGGAGTAACTCGATGAGGATGGGTGTACACATTCAAGCTGTTCCCTCTAATAAAACCAACTGCCGTGATGCCTAAATCTTCGGCCAACGACAGGGCAAGATCGGTTGGAGCTGATTTTGACAGCAAGATGCCTACCCCGATTTTTGAAGCTTTAAGCAGGACTTCTGATGAAATTCTTCCGCTGAACGCGATGATCTTGTCTCCCAATGGAACCTTATGCTGGAGGCAATAACCGAACAGTTTATCTAGCGCATTGTGTCTGCCGATATCAGTTCGCGCAATGATCATCCCTTCACTCGTGCAGAGTGCGGCGTTGTGCACACCCCCTGTCGTTTGAAAATCAACCGAGCTTTCCTGCAATGATTTCATGAGGTTCAAGCATTGTTCGACGGTTACCTGCGCGCGGCTTTGTACCGTTTTTGCGGTACGCATGTCATTTTGCAAGTAAAATTGTCTGCTCTTTCCGCAGCAAGAGCCAATAAACCGCTTTGAGTGCTGTACCATCGCCAACGGCTTTTGTTGCGTCAGGGTGACGTAGGCAAAACCGCGTGCCTCACTAATGGATAGTGAGGCAATCTCCTCCACGGTTCGAATAACCCCTTCTGACGCAAGAAAGCCGATAACCAGCTCTTCCAAATCCGATGGGGAGCAGACCATTGTCGCGAATTCTTCCCCATCCACGACAATGGTCAACGGATATTCTGCTGCGATCTCATCTTCCTCGGTAACACATGTATTCCCCACGTACTTTTGAATATTTCGTTTGTATGTGATCGGATTCGTCATGATTCATCCCTCTTTAGGCCAGCTCCGTCTCCAACTCTTCCACGCGCTTCTCTACATATTTCGTATCTTTATGAGCATGATATGTTTCGGCTTTTTCCACGATCACGGCAGCATTATATTCAGGTATCCCTGCGTATTGCTCATAGACACCCTTCGGCAAGACCACGTTTCCTTCTGGCCAGTATACTTGAATGTTACCCGCACGCACGTTTTCCAGCTTCGCACGTCCATGGAATACACCATGGCGGTTATAGACCACAATCGCATCCCCTTCACAGATATTGAGCGTTTTTGCGTCATCTGGGCTCATCAGCACATCATAGCGATCTGCAGCATTAAACGGATCTTTTTCATGGTAAATCATGGAGTTAAACTGTTTGCCGCGTCGCGTGGTCACATAAAAATGACCTTCCGGCTTGCGCAGCTCCGGCAATTGAATAGCCAGCAGATTCCCCTTTCCATCAGGAGTCGGACAAACACCATCCTCACAAAGCCATGCCCCGCCCCATTGGAAGACATCCCCGCGCTTTTTCAAGTGCTGGATGCCATCATAATTCGGTGCAGCCATAGCGATCTCCTGTCTGATCGCATCCGCATCCTTGAAGCTAATGAGATGTTTGCGCTCAGGATCGATGCGGGAAGCAAGATCGACGTAGATTTGCCATTCGGCCCGGGCTTCCTCAATGCGAGGTCCTTCGATTTCTGCCGAGAAGTACACCATCCGCTCTGTCGAAGTAGACGTACCGCCGCCGGGCTGCTCGTATCTGGTCATCGCAGGCAGGACGATTACCGTTTCTTTCGCATCAACCAGCGTGGAGGTATTCAGGATGATATCTTGATGCACCCGTAGCTCTACCGCTTCCAGACATTGATGGACGAAATCCGGATCCGGCATCGTTTCCAGGAAGTTGCCTCCAGATGTGTAGAACAGCTTTAATTTCCTTTCATGATCTTCTGGGAGCACCGCATTCTCCAGCGTTACACCCACAATATCTCCTTGCCACCTAGGCAGTGTGAATCCCCATACCTTTTCAATCCGCGCGATGTCTTTCTCATTCCATTCGCCGCCAGGAAGGCTGAACGGATCAGCTCCCATTTCACCGGACCCTTGTACACCAGAGTGACCGCGAATCGGCATGAGACCGCAATGTTCACGGCCCAAAAAGCCGCGCAACAGGGCCAGATTGGCCACTTGGGAAATGTTATCCGTACCAAAACGGTGTTGGGTCAAGCCCATGCTCCATACGAACACAGCTGACTTTGCATTCGTCAGCAGCAACGCCAGTTCTTGCATACGTTCCTTGGAGATGCCGGAAGACTTCTCGAGAATTTCCCAGTCCAGGCTTTCCACATGCTTACGCAGATCTTCGACTCCATTGGTATGCGCTTGCACAAATTCGTGGTTGATCGCACTGCCCGGCTGTGCCTTCTCCATTTCAAACCAGTGCTTCATCACGCCATTCATAAAGGCGATATCGCCACCAATGTTTACCTGATAAAAATCATCGGTCAGCTTCGTACCAAAGAGCGCCGACTCCCCGATGGACGGAATCCAATATTGATCCATCGACGGTTCATAATACGGGTTGATACAGATGATCTTTGTTCCCTTCCGCTTTGCTGCATACATATACTTGGTCGAAACAGGCTGGTTATTGGCCGCGATACTCCCCCAAAACACCAGTACATCCGTTCCAATCCAATCCTTATAGTTACACGAAGAAGCTCCAATCCCAACCGAGCGCTTCAGTGCGGTTTTGGACGGGGAATGGCAGATCCTCGAGGCATTATCGATATTGTTTGTTCCTAGGAAGCGGGCCACTTTAGCTGCGACATAATAAGATTCGTTGGTGATGCCGCGTGCGGTCAAATAAAATGCGGTTTGTTTCGGTGATACTTGCTTGAACTTCGCACCCACCTGATCAAGTGCCTCATCCCAGCTGATCCGGGAAAACGTTCTTTCCCCTTTTCTGCGAATCAATGGATACGGGATGCGACCCAGCTTACGCAGCTGTGTGCTGTCCATCTTGCGCAATTCGTCGATATCGGTGTGCAGGACTTCCGGCTTGATTGCAGGCATGGTATTCAAGCGAAGCACACTCAGTCTAGTTGTACATAGATGCGGTCCGGAAAGTGTTTGATCGTACAGACCGGATACACCTAAGGCGCAGCCGTCGCAGACTCCTTGGGTCAAAATCCGATAGGCATATGGCAAATTATCGCGGTTGTCCCACGCTACTTTTAATGTATCCATAATGTGATGCGGCTTGGTTTTGCCAAGTCCGAATGGAAGTGGACTCACCCAAAGGGATGGATCGGGGGTCTTAGGCAGACTGATCGGACCGGTATGTTTTGTTTTTCCCATGAAAACTCACCATTTCCTTTTATGTTTGGTTATTATTAGCAAAAAACCACCGGAGCTCCTTTTTGAATCAAAAAGAGAGTGCATCCGGTGGTTAGTCTACAGCAGGTACGCTACTTAGTGCCAACTCACACTTATTTTAACGTTCGGAAAACTTCTTTTCAATGTCCTGATCGAAAATAAAGATCGAGATACCAAAATCCTTTTCAATATCAATATCGACGAAGAGATCCAGAAACTTGGCGCCGAGAAACTCTTCCATTTCGACAGGATGGTTTTTGCGATACATTTCTTTCACCATTTCGGTTCTTGCCGCTCGCAGCATTTGCTTTCCGTCATCTGCGCCGGCAATAAACTTTTCGACAGGGGATAAATTGCCTTCCATTTCACATATCACCCAGCATTTACAGAAGGTGGTCCGAATCAAACTGGGACCCTTCCCCATATGCCGCTTGCGAAATGCTTTTACAAGATTACCAAATTCAGCTTCATATTTATTCATTCGAAAGTCATCCTTTATCGGTAGATCATCTTGTAAAATTCTATCACCATTTCCCTGATCACTTCAATGGTTAGTTCCATGTATGCAG
>DASQNU010000162.1:0-3774 GCA_035644815.1 Bathyarchaeia archaeon
TGTGCACCTTTGTCTCCAAAATCAGCTGCATCCGGCAATTCACCGATTCCTACGCTGTCCATTACAATCAAAAATACTCGTTGAAAACGTGGCATAACTACTCCTCCCAAGTTGCGGTCATGAGGTTTTTAAAAAGGGCAGCCTACGCTCTTGGGTGTGTCTTGGCATACACATCTTTGATACGCGTACGCGTCACGTGCGTATAAATCTGCGTAGTGGAAATGTCTGCATGCCCCAGCATCTCCTGAACCGAGCGCAGATCCGCTCCATTTTCCAAAAGATGCGTGGCAAACGAATGTCGTAACGTATGTGGCGTGATTTCCGTGCGAATATTCACTTGCCCTGCGTAGCGCTTGATAATTTTCCAAAAACCCTGACGAGTGATTTGTTTCCCCAAATGATTGAGGAAAAGTGCCGTCTCATTGCTTTGCTTCAAAAGTTTTGGTCGACCTGCTTCTATGTATTGCCGCACAATCTGATTGGCTATGGAGCCAAGCGGAATGATCCGCTCCTTGGATCCTTTCCCTAAACATTTGACAAAACCCATCTCCAGATTGACATCCCCAATCGAAAGGGAGACAAGCTCAGATACACGAATACCCGTCGCATACAACAGTTCCAGCATGGCTTTATCTCTTATTCCTGCCGGATTATGTAAGGCTGGCCCATCCAGCAGCCGTTCCACTTCTTCAATCGATAATACTTTTGGCAATCGTTTTTCGATTTTCGGAGTTTCCAGGTGAATCGATGGATCTTTGTCCAAATGCTTGTCCCGTACCAAGAACTGATAAAAGGCGCGTATTGAAGCCATATTTCGGGACAAGGTTGCAGTTGCCCGACCTTTTTCCTGAAGTGAAAGCAAATAGCCGATAATGTGAGTTCGGGACGAATCATGAATCTCGTTGACTCCATGGTTGCGCAAATACGTCGTATACGCCACCATGTCCCTCTGGTAGGACTCCAGCGTATTTGCCGCCAATCCTTTTTCTACGGCGAGAAAGTGGATAAATTGATCGATCAGCATATCCATGAAGCGTTTCTCCTTCAGTGTTATTCGAAGTTCATGTTTCCTCTACACTTTTCCACACTGAACACGAAAATCCTCTTTTTTCATGGTCGAAAAAAGAGGGCTACTCTCCCACCAGATAAAAGAGCTGAAGTCTTTCAACATACCCGGTTAAATCCTGCGGAACAGGCGCATTGATCACTTTGATCACTTTCACCGCATTTCCGTTTGGCTCCCGGTAAGGATTGGCCGGCAGAAGATGATCGGTCAAAAACAAAATTACGCCATAAGAGATCAAAGCACACGTCAAAAATAGCACAAGAAAACGGATGGCTTCCATCATGCGCCGGTACGGTAAGCCCATTCCCCATTTCCCTCCCCGATCCTCTTTCTTTCATTATATGTCTCATCCGTACCATCATTCACACAGATGCACCTACTGCAACACTTCCGTTAATGGCGTGAAGGGAAGAGCGAGAGAACGGGCTACCGCTTCATACGTAACATGGCCAGCTACGACATTTACCCCTTTAGCGAGTGCATGGTTTTCTGCAATCGCCTTGCGGAAGCCTTTGTTCGCCAATTGAAGGCCAAAAGGAATCGTGACATTTGACAAAGCGATTGTAGAAGTTCGGGGAACCGCTCCAGGCATGTTGGCTACCGCATAATGCACAACTCCATGCTTTACATATGTGGGATCGCTATGAGTCGTAATCCGGTCAATCGTCTCTATTGAACCGCCCTGATCGATCGCAACGTCCACGATCACGGACCCTGGCGCCATTTGCTTCACCATCTCTTCGGTGACCAGTCTGGGCGCACGGGCTCCCGGAATCAAGACCGCGCCAATCAGCAAATCGGCATGTTTCACAGCCTGTGCAATATTATAGCTGTTGGACATCAACGTATGCAGACGTCCATGAAATTGATCATCCAACTCCCGGAGACGATTGGCATTGATATCGATGATGGTCACATCCGCTCCCATGCCAATCGCCATCTTCGCCGCATTTGTCCCGACAATACCGCCTCCGATGATCACCACATTCCCAGGGAGTACGCCTGGAACGCCACCGAGCAGAATCCCTTTGCCACCGTGTGGTTTTTCCAGAAATTGCGCTCCGATCTGTACAGACATCCGACCCGCCACTTCACTCATTGGCATCAATAGCGGCAGGGAACGATCTTCATTTTGGATGGTTTCATACGCAATGCCGGTGACCTTTTTTTGCAGCAATTGCTCCGTCAGTTCTTTTTCGGGTGCTAGATGAAGATACGTGAACAGGATCAGATCCTCGCGAAAATATGGATATTCGGCAGGCAGTGGTTCTTTTACTTT
Organism: Bathyarchaeia archaeon; assembly: GCA_035644815.1. Classification (GTDB taxonomy): domain Bacteria; phylum Bacillota; class Bacilli; order Brevibacillales; family Brevibacillaceae; genus Brevibacillus_F. The sequence continues at coordinate 2,346 of DASQNU010000162.1, forward strand.
GCAGATCATCTCTACCTTTGCCCAGACATCCTTTGCCTCAGTCAAAATCTCGGCGCCTGCATCCGCGTAATCATCATCCATAAAGCCGCTTCCGGCTCCTGCTTGTGTTTCTACATAAACCGTATGACCTGCTTGCACATATGCTGCAACTCCTGCAGGTGTTAAGCCGACCCGATTTTCGTTATTTTTTATTTCTTTGGGTACACCAATGATCAACCTGTGGCACCTCCAGAATGATTGATATCCTTAACCTACCCTGTTCCTTCTAATTTACTCATTTTCCCAACCGTTCCATTTTCTTTGACGAATAACGTCGAACTTTGTAAAACGTTTCGAGACTTTCAATATATTAAAATTCCTGATACGGCTTTTATACTTTTTATTATTCAAGCTATGCTTGTCAGCAAGGGAGGTCTTGTTTCCTTTTTCGAAAACAGCTTCTCTACCGAAAATAGAAAGAGTTTGGTGTTGACGCATATGACAAATCCGAAAAAAGAAAATTATATCCCTGACAAAAAAATAGAGAAAGTGTGCATACATCATATGGATGAAATTTCATTGAGGCAGACCATCGAAAATTTGCGCAGCATCCTGTATCAAAGCGTCAATAATAATAGCTTTACTAACCCGTCCGTCATTGCGATCAGTCAAGAGCTCGATGAGTACATCGTCCGATTTCAACAATTGACCAGCCCGGTGAAAGCAAAAGAAACAATCCAATAGTTCGTCCCAACAACAAAAAAGCACGTTGACCCCAAGGTCAAGGTGCTTTTCATTTTGCTTCGCTTACTTTGCCCTTTAACGGAAATCTTCCAATTTTACGTGATCGATACAACGATGACAGATTCCATAAAAAGTCAGGCGGTGATCCAGGATCGAGAAATTGTACACGTTTTTCACTTTTTCCTCGGCTGACACCAGTAAATCCTCAAAAATCTCATCCACCGTACCGCAGTTCAAGCATACCAGATGATGATGATGATATTCGGAATTATCATCACGCAAATCATACCGAGCTACCCCATCGCCGAAGTTCATTTTGTGAATAATCTTCAGCTCGCTTAGCAAATCAAGCGTACGATATACAGTAGCAAGACCGATTTCCGGGGCTTTATCTTTAACGAGAAGATACACATCCTCTGCGCTCAGATGATCCTCTTCGTTTTCTAACAGCACGCGTACTGTCGCTTCTCGCTGTGGTGTCAATTTATAGTTTTGCGAATGCAATTGCTGTTTAATTTTTTCTAATTTTTCTTCCATCGCTGCCCCTCCCCGCTCGCTCAACTGGCGAGATCCAGAAAGCATGAAAACCTGTTCCTATTATAGTAGAGGGCAATCGATTTAGTCAAATACATCCGTTCTAAAGTGATAATAATTCTTAATTAATCACGTATTGCATCAATGTCGGTGAAACGTATGCCTCGAAAAG
>DASQNU010000163.1:0-3564 GCA_035644815.1 Bathyarchaeia archaeon
CCCAAGAAAAGGGATGAACCACCCAAGGCGGTATGGTAAGATAAGAGAAAGTTGTACTAAAAGGAGGACTTCATTTTTCATGAACACGGTAGCTGAAAGCATTGTAAAAGACATGTCCCTTGCTCCAAACGGTCATCTGAAGATCGATTGGGTAAAAGAACATATGCCGGTATTAAACCGAATTCGCGCTCGTTTTGAACAAGAAAAACCATTCGCAGGCCTGAAAGTTGCCATCTCTCTTCATTTGGAGGCAAAAACCGCTTATTTGGCGAAAGTCGTGCAAGCCGGCGGTGCCGAAGTGACCATTACGGGTTCCAACCCTCTTTCTACTCAAGATGACGTTTGTGCAGCTTTGGTAGAGGATGGCATTCGCGTTTTCGCAAAGTACAATCCTTCCCCGGAAGAATATAAAAGCCACTTGATCAAAACATTGGAAACTCGCCCTGACCTGATCATTGATGACGGTGGCGATCTTGTTTCTATCTTACATAGCGAACGCCGTGACCTGTTGCCGCAAGTGCGTGGGGGCGCAGAAGAAACCACCACCGGTATTCTTCGCCTGAAAGCACTGGAGTCCGAAGGCAAGCTGGAATTCCCGATGGTAGCGGTAAACGATGCGTTCTGCAAATACTTGTTTGACAATCGTTACGGTACAGGTCAATCCGTGTGGGATGGCATCAACCGTACGACGAACCTCGTAGTAGCCGGTAAAACCGTTGTCGTAGTTGGCTACGGCTGGTGCGGAAAAGGCGTGGCGATGCGCGCGAAAGGTCTTGGAGCAAAAGTCATCGTGACTGAAATCGACCCAATCAAAGCGGTGGAAGCATACATGGACGGCTTTGAAGTGATGTCCATGAAGGAAGCTGCAAAGCACGGCGATTTCTTCGTAACCGTGACTGGTAACCGCGATGTGATCCGCAAAGAGCATTTTGAAGTGATGAAAGACGGAGCGATTCTCTCCAACGCTGGCCACTTTGACGTAGAAGTCAACAAAGTGGAGTTGGGTGAAATGGCAACCTCCAAGCGCGTGGTGCGAAAAGACATCGAGGAGTATGCACTTGCCGACGGACGCAAAATCTACCTTTTGGCTGAAGGCCGTCTGGTTAACCTGGCAGCAGGCGATGGCCATCCAGCTGAAATCATGGATATGACCTTTGCGCTGCAAGCAGTAGGACTGGAGTACGTGAGCAAAAACTACCAAAGCATCGGCAAAAAAGTGATCAACGTTCCTTATGAGCTGGACGCGGAAGTTGCCCGGAACAAATTGGAGGCGTTGGGAATCACGATCGATACGCTGACTTCGGAGCAAAAAGCGTACCTCGAGAGCTGGGCGGAGTAAGATTTCAAGCCCTTTTTGGAAAAAATAACGGATAATCCGAAAAAACCTGCTTACAAAAGCAGGTTTTTTTTTATCGATAAGCATTCTTATCGAAACAAGAAAAACTAAGCTCCGCCAAAGGGCTTGGCGTAGCCAAGTTTTTCTAATATAATAGCGAATAGGTAGCCAAGTGGGGAAAAGTGGGGGAAAGTGGAGGACGGCGGGAGGAAAGTGGGGGAAGTCGGCATGTTTATGGGTGAATTTCAGCACAGCATCGACGACAAAGGCCGTCTAACCATCCCTGCGAAGTTCCGTGAAGGCCTCGGCGCTTCTTTTGTCATTACCCGCGGGCTTGACCAATGTTTGTTTGCTTACCCGATGGACGAGTGGAGAGTACTGGAGGAAAAGTTGAAGACTTTGCCCTTTACGAAGGCGGATGCACGTGCGTTTACGCGCTTTTTCTTCTCCGGAGCCACCGAATGTGAGTGGGACAAGCAGGGAAGGGTAAATATACCGTCCAATCTGCGTGAGCATGCCGGATTGCAAAAAGAGTGCGTGGTGATTGGTGTTTCCAATCGCGTAGAGGTATGGAGCAAGGAGCGTTGGGAGGATTATTTCAACCAATCGGAAGGATCCTTCAGTGAGATTGCAGAAAAACTCGTGGATTTTAACTTGTAGGCGGGAGTGAACAGCATTGTCGTTTCATCATATTACCGTTTTGAAAGAAGAAGCTGTGAAAGGGTTGAATATTCGCCCGGATGGCATCTATGTCGATTGCACGCTCGGCGGAGCCGGACACAGCAGCCTGATCGCTTCCCAGCTCGGGGAGAATGGTAGGTTAATCTCCATTGATCAGGATGATATCGCCCTTGCCAATGCGAAAGAAAAGTTGGCTGTCTATGGTGACAAGGTTACGCTTGTGAAAAGCAATTTTCGTGAATTGAAGCAAGTTATTGCGGATTTGAACCTAACAGGTGTTGATGGAGTATTGTTTGACTTGGGTGTTTCATCGCCGCAGCTTGACGAAGGAGATAGAGGTTTCAGCTATAATGCCGATGCGCCGTTAGATATGCGGATGGATCAGGAAGCTCCCCTTTCCGCATATGATGTGGTCAATGAGTGGGACGAAGAGGAGCTGGCCAAAATCATTTGGGAATACGGCGAGGAGAAATTTTCCCGCAAAATTTCCCGGCAAATCGTCAATCATCGGCAAAAAGCGCCGATCGAAACGACGGGGCAGCTTGTCGAAATTATTAAGGAAGCCATTCCTGCTGCAGCAAGACGAACAGGTCCGCACCCTGCAAAACGTACGTTTCAAGCGATCCGAATCGCTGTGAATGACGAGTTGAATGCCTTTCAGGATGCTGTGACAGATGCTGTCGAGGTGTTGAATCCGCAAGGCCGTGTGAGTGTCATTACCTTCCACTCGTTGGAAGACCGTATATGCAAGCAAACGTTCAATGAATTTGCCAAGGGATGTGTATGCCCACCTGGATTTCCAGTGTGCAACTGTGGCAATCAGCCAATCTTGAAAATCATCACAAGGAAGCCGATTTTGCCGTCAGAAGCCGAGTTGGAGGCGAACCCGCGCGCACGATCTGCCAAACTTCGAATTGGTGAAAAAATCCAGTAGCTTTTCAAGGATCAATACAGCTAAAGTAAGGAGGGAGACAAGTTGAGTTACTATTACCGGGGAAACCTGGCCATGGAAGTCGAGCAGAAGCAATCTACATATAGAACAACCAAGACTAAGCGTACGCTGAAGACGAAGCCGTCCATCCCAGCGGTGGAAAAGCTGCTCTATCTGTTTGTCGTTCTTATGCTTGTGTTAGGTGTCGGATTTGTAGGAACAAGATACGTGCAGATCTCCCAATACAATCATGAGATCCAGAAGGCAAAGATGGAAATTGCCAATGCGCAAGAAACAAATGCCTCGCTCCAGTTGAAAATTGAAGAGATGAGCAGCAGGGCCCGGATTGAAGCGGTTGCTGCGGAAATGGGGATGCAGCAGCAGACCGGAGCAGTACATGTCGTAGGGAGCGAAAAGCCAAATAAAAAGACAGAAGCGAAAAAAAGCAATTAGACATGATGTTACCGCGATGGGGGTAACATTTTTCTTTTCTGGGGAGAAACCTGATCGGAAAGCCATTAGTTGAGGTGAACGGCGTGAGTCAAATGAAACGTATCAATTGGCGCATTTTTACGTTGGGTCTTTGTTTCGTATTGTTGTTTACATTGCTCGGAGT
>DASQNU010000164.1:0-12685 GCA_035644815.1 Bathyarchaeia archaeon
GCGGATCAAGGCGCTTTTCCTCCCCTTCATCGCGAACCATTCATTTTTCCCATCTTACCACATTTTACGGACAAGAAATAGTTCGCCTTTATTGCCACTCAGCATACACGATCGACTTAATTTCCCACGAAAACAGTCTTCTCGTCAAGGGCAATCTACTCTCAGGGGGTGTAATCATGAAAAAAAGTTGGCTTTACGGTGCTATTGCAGGTTTCACTCTGTTGGCGACAGCTTGCGGGAACAACAATGCTGCTGGACCAGACTTCACCAATGGGAATAATGGGACAACCCGTACCCAATCGATTGCCGGCAACCAAGGCTTTGGAACTCAAGGTGGTGGGTACGGCACTTACGGCCCTTATGGCACACAGGGTCAAGGAGCAGGTTACGCCAATCGCGGTTTCGTAGGCAATTATACGGGAACCACAACTGGCGCTCCTGGGGTCACCGGTTACTCGGCGGGTAATACTGGTACGCATTTTGGCTGGAATACCGGCACCAATCGAACCAATCAATTCGGGGCGGGCGCTGGCTTTGGCGCTGGCGCAGGTACAACTGGCTTTGGTGCTGGCACTGGTGCCAATAACACCGCTTTCGGAAATGATCGCACAGATGGCTACTACGGTATGGCCAGCAACAACGCAGGCTTCGGTGGATTGCGCAACAACTTCAATGTTTTCAACGATGGCGACCGTAACGGCAACCGCAACAACACCTACTACGGTCCGTTATCCCTCTACCGCAACCGCGGAATGGGCACGTTGGGGGCAAACAATGTATCCAACATTGGCTATGCCAATATTACCAGCGCGAATCTGAGATCGAATGCAGTCAATCAAGTGTATGTGGATCGTGATGCACTTGCGCGTGCGGTCGGGAATGTGACTGCCAGCGTCCCTAACGTTCGCACATCAACCGTATTGGTTACCGATGAAGAAATCTTTGTCGGTTTGTTGACCCGCGGTGCAGATACTCGAACAGCGAAGAATAAAGCGCGCATGAACGCGATGTCGGTTTCGCCACGTTATTACAAAGTGTACGTTACCGACAACCAACAGATGATCTCTGAAATGTCTCGCATTGCCAGCCGCACCTCCAACGTAAATGCCAACACCACGCAAGACCAACGTTCCATCGACTCTTTGATCCGCAGCTTTGGCGGTGAAGTGGACGGGGAAGAGCCAATGTATGGAGCGGATGGATCAGCGGCGAGGACTAGAGGCACTACGGGTAATACCGGTTCCCGCACGAACCAGACAGGAACCACAAGTCGATAACCGCAAAAATCCCCAAGACCCACTTCAACGGTCTTTGGGGATTTTTTCTTGTTTATTCGTTGACAGCCAGGCTGATTTTTTCTTTGGCAGCATTGGCTTGCTCGTGTGCATGATAGGAGCTGCGGACAAGCGGACCTGCCTCCACATGGCTAAAGCCACGGCTCATACCTTCGATTTTCAGTGCGCTAAATTCATCAGGGTGATAATATTTCTCCACCGCTAGATGTTTTTTCGTCGGTTGCAAATATTGACCGATCGTCATGATATTCACATCGACCGCACGCAAATCGTCCATCGTTTCCAAAATTTCCTCAAACGTCTCCCCAACACCGATCATCAGACTTGATTTGGTCGGGATCGTTGGTTGCATTTCTTTTGCACGTTTCAAAAGCTCAAGCGTCCGATCGTATTTTGCCCGGGCACGAACTCGATCAGACAAGCGGCGAACCGCTTCAATATTGTGATTCAACACATCTGGCTTTGCATCCATGACTACTTTCAAAGCATCCCAGTTTCCTTGGAAATCCGGAATCAATACTTCCACTGTGGTCAGCGGCAAACGGGCACGAATCGCTTTAATGGTCTCTGCAAAGATGGAAGCTCCCCCATCTGCAAGGTCATCGCGAGCGACAGAGGTAACTACGACATGCTTCAAGCCCATATCAACGGCCGCTTCTGCTACACGTTCCGGCTCAGCCAGATCGAGCTCCGTTGGAAGTCCTGTCTTCACCGCACAAAAACGGCAAGCACGCGTGCATATATCCCCTAAAATCATAAATGTAGCCGTACGATTCGCCCAGCATTCATGGATATTCGGGCATTTCGCCTCTTCACAGACCGTATGCAGCGTCTTGGTTCGCATCGTTTTCTTTAGTTCTCTGAAATTGGCCAGTTCTTCCCCTGATACAAGGTTGATCTTCAGCCACTCTGGTTTCCTCTGAATCATACGGCCACCCCTCAATGCTTCATCTGCCCCTTATTATAGTCAATTGTTTCCCCGATGGGCAACCACTCTCGGCACGCATAAGTATCCATTTCGATGCAACTACTTGGAACGTTATGGGACAACCTATATAGTAATGGTAGAAAACGACTCGATGAATACGTGAGGGGGACTTGAGATTGGAACAGATCATTGAAGTTCGCGGACACATCATCCGCGATAATATTTTGAAACAGATTGATGCCTCCGTCGAGCAATATCAAGGTCGCTATCGGGTCTTGCAGCTTACAGTGGGCGATCAGGTGGATGACGAGTCAGTAGCGAAAATTGCGCTGGATTTGCCCGAAGAGAAACTCGAACTGATTTTAAACGAGCTGACGAATCTGGGGTGTGTGATCCCGCGTGACGATGAAACGGTCACGGTCAAGCTGGCGGAAAAAGATAAGGTGGTGCCGGATGACTTCTATTCCACCACCAATCATGCTACCGAAGTGTTTCTCAATGGTGCCTGGGTTCGGGCAAAACACCAACGGATGGATGCTTGCCTGGTAATCAAAGGAGACGAGGTCCATTGTGTCAAATTGCGGGATATCAAGAAAAATGATCAAGTGATCTGCGGCAGCAACGGGGTTCGCCTGGTTCTCCCCGAAGAAGAAGAGACTGGCAACGAGTTTTCCTTCATGTCCAATGAAGTCAGCTCGGAACGCCGGGTAGAAGTCATCGTGAAAAAGCTGGCGGAGGAAATGCGGGAGATCCATGCGCGTAATGGGCGTATCGTGTTTGTCGCTGGCCCCGTTGTCATACATACAGGAGGCCAGGAAGCATTCCAAAACTTGATTCGCAAAGGCTATGTCAATGCGTTGCTCTCCGGTAACGCTCTGGCTGTACACGATATTGAGCGGGCTCTATTCGGCACTTCCTTGGGAGTCAATCTCGATACCGGATCTGTTGTCCGCGGTGGGCATAAAAACCATATGCGTGCGATCAATGCCATCAACCGCTCCGAGTCGATTTCAGCCGCGGTTGCGGACGGGACATTGACCAGCGGGATCATGTACGAATGCGTCAAACACAACGTTCCTTTTGTACTGGCTGGCTCCATCCGGGATGACGGTCCTTTGCCCGATACCATGATGGATCTGATCGAGGCCCAAGCCGCCTATGCGGAGCAGGTATACGATGCGGATATGGTTATCATGCTGTCTACGATGCTCCATGCGATCGGCACTGGCAATATGATGCCTAGCTGGATCAAGACGGTCTGCGTCGACATTAACCCTGCAGTTGTAACCAAGTTGATGGACCGAGGTTCGTCACAGACTGTCGGGATCGTCACCGATGTCGGTCTCTTTTTGGCTATGTTGGAAAAAGAATTGTAGAACTGCAACGGAGAGGAGAAAAAGTATCGTATGAGAATCGCTTATTTGGATTGTTTTTCAGGTATCAGCGGCGATATGACCTTGGCCGCCTTGGTGGATGCAGGAGCAGATCGCGAGAAGATTGAAAGCGAATTGCGCAAGCTTCCCCTCTCCTCTTTTCGCTTGGAGTGGCGGCAAGTCATGAAAACTGGAGTACGGGCACTAAAGCTGGATGTGATTGAAGAGACACCCTCACCACAAGCGGTAGCGCAGCTGAAAGTAATACAGCACGGGCATAGTCATGATCACCATCACCATCACGATCATTCTCATGATCACCACCATCATCACGATCACGGCCATACACATGATCATGATCATCATCACGACCATCATCACCATCACGAACACCGCGGCTACAAGGAAATTGTGCGAATGATTGAAGAAGCCGATTTTCATCCGCGCGTAGCCGCTCGCGCCCTGGCGATCTTTGCGAAAATCGGAGAAGCAGAAGCCAAAATCCACAATATTCCGGTGGAGCATGTCCATTTTCACGAAGTGGGAGCTCTTGATTCCATCGTGGATATCGTCGGCATCGCCCTCGCTTTGGAGGAGCTTGCGATTGAACAGCTCTACAGCGGACCTGTTCCAACGGGAAACGGGTATGTTCGCTGTGATCATGGGCTGTATCCGGTTCCTGCTCCCGCAACGATGGAAATGCTCAAGGGCATACCTCTGCGCAGCACGCAAGTTATGAAAGAATTGACGACTCCAACAGGAGCAGGGCTGGCAGCAGCACTCGTGAAACAATTTGGACCGCTGCCAGCTATGACCGTTGAGGCAATTGGCTACGGTGCGGGCACACGTGATTTGCCTGACCAACCCAACGTATTGCGTGTACTGATCGGCAATGTATAAAAAATAGACCCGCAACGCCACGGCTTCATGCCAAGCGTTTTGCGGGTCTTTTCTTTTCTTCGCTTAATCCTGTTTGAGCAAGCTGATGAACTCGCGCATGAATCCGGGCAAATCCGGCCACGCATGGGCTGAAACCAGATTTCCGTCTACATGAAGCGTTTCCTTCTGATACAACGCTCCACATGCCTCGACATCAGGACGGCATGCCTGATAAGCTGTCATCTCTCTGTCTTGCAAATATTCCCGTACCAGTGTAAGTACCTGGGAACCGTGGCAAATGGAAGCAACTGGTTTATTTTCTGCAAAAAAATGAGCGACAATGGCTCCAAGCGATTCATGTAAACGAATATACTCCGGCGCGCGTCCGCCAGGAATGATTAAACCGTCATAGTCGGCTGGATTCACATCAGCAAATGCCGCATGAGACGCAAGCTGATAAGCCGGCTTTTCCGTATACGTTTCGCTATGCGGCTCAAAATCATGGCAAACCGTATGCAAGATCTTTTTCGTCGGGGAAGCGATCACCGTTTCAAATCCTTCCTCCAGACAACGATAGTATGGATAATACACCTCCAGCGCCTCTACTGCATCTCCCGTCACGATCAACACTTTTTTACTCATGAAACAGCCTCCTGCTCATTTTAAGGAATTTTTTCCCGCTGTTATCATGTGTATTGTCCTACCCGCCGTTTATTCGTGCTTTGTTGCCAAGCGTCTCGCTTCCATATATACAAGCGGAAGCGACACATTTGCCATGCTCGCCAGTCGCGCACAAGCCTCGTACTCGGGTGATGCCTGTACTTGTTGGCCGCGATGATAGCCCAGCTTGACCGGCACCTCTCCCCATTCGGTTTGCACTGTGGTAAACGTGCGGGCCAATCGGTGAACGGATACTGGAAAATAACGGATGCCAAAGGTCGTTGTCTCGGTAAACAATATGCTTTTGATCCCCTCCAGATCGCTCCGGTAGCAAAGCACCTGAACCATTACGCCTGGTCGGCTTTTTTTCATGGTCATCGGAACAAAGGTCACATCGTTCGCCCCCGCCTGCAAAAGCCGTTGCATCGCATAAGCCATCCATTCCGGACTGGTATCGTCGAGGTTAGCCTGGAGCAGCAGCATGCCTTCATCGATATGCTCCTCATGATGATTTCTCTCTTCCCACCGAATGGGCACTCCTGCATTTGCCTCCAAGAGAAGGATCGTTGTCCCCGATGACACCGCTGTTTGTACAACATGTCCGACTGGCTTGTCCGTGTAGCTTGCTCTCATTTGCTGTAGCCAGAGCAAGGCATGGGGGGACAGAGCTGCGGAAACTTCCGCGGCTGCCCAACCGCCCATCGAGATTCCTTCCAAAAGAGGAAATAATCCAGGATGCATACCCGCAGGAAAAATCAACGGATGACTGATGATCTCCCACTCCCGCTGCTCCAGCGTGGACAATTCGAGCACTGCCTGCTTTTCCTCGTCCCACCCAGTTGCAGTGCCCGTGAAATAAGGGCGAAACTCCTCTGCTCTGTCCAGCACAGCTTGAACCCAGTCTGCAGACTGCTGATGACGCTCAGTTATTTGATTTACCTGCCGCAAGCACTGCACCAAGGAAGCGAGCCGCAGCGGCTTTTGGCTATGTATGTACAGTTTCATGGTCGGTCCTCCCTGCATACAAACTCCTCTACTTTGCATCATACACCATTTACAAGAAGCTTCCCTCAATTCGAATGGTAAAAAGTATCTCGGTTAAACATGGGCCGCTGGCAGAAAACTACAAGAGAAACTATCGGCTGGAGGGAGAAGGATGCGTTTCTTACGCCTCTATGTTGCAATCAGCTTGTTCACAAGCTTTTTCCTGGTTCCAGGCAGCGGTGCGGAAGCCATTTCGTTTGCTCCCCCCAAAAAAGGAGCACCGTCCGCTTCGTCACTTTTGCAGCAGCGCCTTGCGTTCTTTCAACAACTGGAAACCTTGTATGGGATTCCGTGGCCGTATCTTGCGGCTGTCGATCAATATGAGCGCACCATGAAAAAACGGAAAAAACAGGAGCAGCCCTCCTCACGCCTGACCGATTTGACGATTCATCCGGTTATCTGGTGCGGCTACACGAATCCGGAGAAAGATGATAGCGATCTGTCGTCGATTTCCTTTTTTGGCGGCATCGGTATGGACGGCGATGGTGACGGCCTTGCCAATCAGGAAAATGATATCGATGTCTGGACGACAATGATTCGCTTTTTAGGTCAATATGGCTTTTCGCGTGATGATTTGCGTATCGGACTGTGGGCGTACTACCAACGTGATCAAGCTGTAAGAACAATCGATCAATTTGCCGCCGTGTACGGAAAATACCAGACGCTTGATCTGGGGCAGCATGCGTTTCCCATTCCTAGGCGCTATGAGTATAGCTACAACGATACATGGGGAGATGCGCGCGGCTGGGGCGGCAGACGAATCCACGAAGGTACAGACATTTTCGCCCGACATGGCACCCCTGTGCTAAGCACGGGTTATGGTGTGGTGGAAGTGCTGGGATGGAATCGCTACGGCGGATGGCGAATCGGTATGCGCGATATGGACAACGTGTATCATTATTTCGCTCACCTCTCCGCTTTTAAAAAAGGATTAAAGCCAGGAGATATCGTGGAACCCGGCGAAGTGATTGGCTATGTAGGAAGCTCAGGTTACGGTAGACCAGGGACTTCTGGGAAATTCCCGCCTCATCTGCACTATGGCATGTATCGGGATATGGGTTATGCCGAATGGGCATTCAATCCTTACTCCTACTTGAAATTATGGGAGCGACAGGCCCGGAGCAAAAGGAAAAAGTAAGAGCATCTTCATCAGGAAAGGCTCCCCTTACATCGCAGGGAGCCTTTCTAACAGATTTTTTATTCCTTTGTCCTAGAAGGATAAGGCTTGAGCGGCACCGCCTCTCCGCCTCCCCACGCTATCATGGATTCAGGCTCGATACTGCTGGTTTGAAGCGTTCCAAATCCGACGACGACGAAATCGGTATTGACCTGGAAAGTGGCATTGGCAAATGCTTTCTCCGCCATTTCCTTATGCCACTGACCATGATATTTGGCACGTACAAAATCCGTTAGATTTGTAGGTTCTACGCTGAGCTTTTGAAGTTTTTTCAGTAATTCCATCGCCTGCCTGTCCAATTCGTGCTCAAGATCTTTCTCTACCCTCACCCATTCATCTGGATTCTCTAGATCCCGCCTTCCCGTATAGGCTAGCACGCGGGCATAGATCTTCATATCAATCTGAAAGTTCGGAGCCCCTACATCGCCTTGAACCTTGATTTTCGAGTTCGAACTGACGAAGTTAACGACCATTTCCACGTCTTTCTTCCCTGTGTCTCTTTCCACTATCTTAAAATTCATATCTGGAAGATTGAGACGCGCGCGAATCGCTTGATTGATCTTACCTTCCCGTTGAGTAAGAAAGCCAACCATTTTGTCCCGTTTAAACAAGGCAACCTTGCTAACTTGAATATCCCCTTGCTGCTGCTCCAAATACGGCAGATCCAAGTCAGAAGTCTCTCCGTGCAGGCGGAAAATGACATCATGAATCGTTAAGAAAGAATGAAAAGCCGTTTCTCGCCGGGGATGGAGCAAATCATTCATAAATTGGTTAAACTCCGGCTTGTTTTCGTATTTGGCTCCCATCAGCCCTTCTACGCTTCCCTTGACAATGGCAACAAACACATTATCTCCTACCGATGGATTACGGTATAGATTTTCGATAACCTCCCGGATGCCAACCTTTTTCGCATATTCCTCACTAAACAGGACGACACGGAGCTGGGCCAGCGACATGCTCTTTTCCGACTTCGGCGAGAGGGTCATTAATGCTTCATTGGGCAAATAGGCAATCGTTTTGTACATCTGCGTTTTTTCCTTTGCTTCCTGAGAGGGCTGCGGCAACGTTACGACGATTTTTGCCTGCTTGGGACTCAGATAATCAAAGCCCATCACCCCAATCATTCCCAAATCCTCCAGTGCGGGTTTTTCCATCACGACAGCACATCCGGTCGACCAGATTGCCAGAAAACATAGCTGGAGGATTGCCAGCAGTCGCATCATGGATTTATCCCTCCCCATCGCTTGCGGATCCAGTGTATGACCAGTAGCAAATTTGGCCATAGAACCACTCCGTACCCCAGATAGATAAACAGCTGTTCAAAAAGGAAGGCTTGCAGCTTTAACGAGATGGTTCCACGCCAAGGATAAGAGACCACCAACCCAATAAATAAAAAATAGATGGCCCTTCTTTTCTGTAAAATAGAATCCAGGCCGATCTTGGCTGCCCAAAGATAAGCGCTGATTGTGGTTAATATCAAAAAGATCCAGAAGGCGATGCCAAAATTTTCGATGCGCTCCAAAAAAGAGAGTTCTACCGCCTTAAACAAGTTCAGCACCGGGTACATCAAATGCTCCAGCTGCCACTCAGAAAAGTACATGACACTGACGAAACTGACAGCCACATAAAAGCCGATGGAAATCCATAGTCCGATGGAAGCATGCCGCAGTGCCTTTTTTTGATGCTGAATATAAGGGAAGTATAGTAGCATTAATTCGTATCCAAGCACTGCCGGGGATCCATTTCTAATTCCCTCCATCATTTCGGCCGCCGTGATGTTGAATAAGGGATAAATATGCACAAATGTTCCCTTCTGAAAGCCCCATTGCAGGTAATAAGTTAGCCAGACTGTAGCAAAGAAGCCCAGAATGCAGAAACGAGCAACGGCTTTGATTCCCCCGCTTGCGATATAGAGGGCCACACAGATCAACAATAAAAGGGGAAGCCGCACCGTTCGTTCCGGAAGTGTGACCGTCTGCACAAGTCGAATGTAGACCTCGCTTACAGTCGCAACCGTCAGAAGTGTGTAGAAGAACAGGATCAGATTGCTCAGCTTTCCCAACCATTTCCCCAGCAATATTTCGTTAATGGTATACAAGCTCTGATTCGGATAACGGATTCCAAGGAGATAAATCGGGACGAGCGTCAGCTGGGCCAAAAATCCAATGATGAGTAGAATCCACCATTGGTTGTAACCCGTTGCGCTCAAATCATGCGGCAGGGTGAGCAAATTCATGCCGATGATCACATTTTGCACAAGGAAAATGACATGAAAGGAATTCAGTTTTTCGATATGCCCTTTATCCATGTGAAACTACTCCTCATCTGTAGGGCGCAAACTCTGATTCTTTGCTCGGGACATCCCCTTGCGCTTCATGAAGTAGTTCATTGGCGCTCGGATCACGCTGTCTGCAATATCGGTCCATTGCCGCAAAATGACTGGAGTCAAAAAGGGAGACCCCAAGGAAGTCAAACTCAAGAGGTGTGCGAAGAGAAACGCCAACGCCAGCATTTGCCCATAGATCCCCAATATACCGGCCATCAAGATCATGCCATAGCGGACGAGCCGAATCGCGTTACTCATGAGGAAATTGGGCGGCAAAAAGGAAAGCAACGCCGATACCGATACCACAACGATCAGAATATTGCTGGCTAGCCCTGCCTCTACTGAAGCCGTACCGATGACGATACCGCCTACGATACCGATCGTTTGACCGATTTTGGTCGGCATGCGTACCCCTGCTTCACGCAGGATTTCAATGACCATTTCAATAATCAAGACCTCGATCAATGGGGGAAAGGGCACTTTGCTGCGGGATTCAGAGAGAATCGTCAATAATGCGGGCGGAAGCATTTCCGGATGATAGGTCAATACCGACACATAGGACGCGGTAAGCAAAATGGTGACAAACATCCCCATCACCCGGATAAACCGCAGCAAGGTGGCCGTTGACCAGCGATTGTAGAAGTCTTCCGGGCTTGTAAACATCTCCAGAAAGCTAGACGGAGCGATTGCCGCTTCTGGACTGCCATCCATCATGACTAGGACGCGACCATCCAGCAACGCCTTTACTGCCGTATCCGGCCTTGAGGTAACCGCGAATTGCGGAAAAGGAGAATAGGGTTTGTCTTCGATCATTTGCTTCATTTCCAAGAGACTGACAAACCCCGCATACTCCACATTGCGAACTCTTTGGATCAACCTTTCCACGTTTTCCGGGTTGGCGATATTTTGCATATACAAGATCGAAACGCTTACCCTCGCTTCCGTACCAAGCACAAATGTCTTGATTTTCAAATTGGTGCTGATGATCCTTCGGCGAATCAAAGAATGATTGCTGTTCAACGATTCGACTAATGAGTCTTGCGGTCCTAAAACCGTTGACTCCGTTTCCGTGCGGGAAATGCTGCGCTGCGGGATTTTATTTGTATTGATCTGGATGATCAATGAACGCTCAGGAAACATCAGGATGGAAAAACCGCTCAGCAGACTTTTCAGCAACTTGGGCAGTTCGTCTTTTTGCAGCTCTCCAGCCAGCGGTAGTGCATGCCTCGGGTCATCGTACTTCTTTGCTTGCAAAGGCTCCAGGACATGCTCCTGCAATAACGCCTCTTCCACCATGGTTTTGATATAAATGATCGTTACAGGTTCGCCATGCAACGTAAATTCCTTGTAGACGACGTCATCCGCATCTTGTAGTTCCTGCTTGATCGCCTCATTGGTGATTTCTTGCTTGTCTTCCGGATAGGTTAGATCCTTTTGATCGGTATGGGGCGTTGTCCTCTCTACCTGATAGCGCCACCAATGCCACAAAGCCATGACTTTCCCTCCATCCAATCCAGACGTGCGAACTCATTCCTTGCCTTGGAAATTGTTCTTACTATGCCCAAGAATTGGAGAGATCATCCGACACGTCCTACTACAGAGAAGCTTTTGCTGTTTCTCGGTTGGCAGTGCGCCTACTCATCGTTGCACCGAAAACAAACAATCCCGCCGCCAGGACGCATAGACCCAAATTCAGACCAATCAGCAACTGGTAGTTGCCCGTCAGATCGTAGGTGACGCCCCCCAGCAAGGAACCGGCAATTCCTCCGAGCGAATGCACGAGCAGCAGCGAACCCGTCTGTGCACCAGACTCCTTTTTCCATTCGCTCGCAACCAGCAGACTCCCTGGGATCACGCCCACGTAGGTAGCTCCAAAAAGGATGGAAAACACCAAAGGGGAAACTGGAAGGGACAACAGCAGCAGAAGAAAACCAATTGTGCGTAAAACGTACAGCGTCGCCAATATTTTGGTTCGGGAATATCGATCCAGAAGTATTCCAAAGAACACAGATCCAGCGACATCCATCAGCCCAAGCAAGGACAGCGCCAACCCGATGGTCTCCACCGGCACCGCTGCATGATCGTGAATGGCAACCAGATTCATTTCTACCGTTCCCATATTAAAGCCGCAGACAAATAGCGCCATGACAACAGCAAACATGATTGGCGAGCTCACTGTCTCCTTCCACTCAGCCATGATTTCCGTTGCCGTTTTTCGGCGTTTACCGCTGACAGCCTCCGCTGGCTCCCTGCTTGGATCTTTGACGACAAGCTGAATTAAGGGCAGCGACAAGAGCAGACCGAGTATCGATGTCAGCAGAAAAGCGTCACTCCATGAGAGCCAATCACGATTGGCCACAAATATCGGGCTGATCAGTGCCAGACCAAGCGGGGATGCGCTGCGCAGAATCGTATTCGCGGTCCCCCGTTTATGCTTGAACCAGTAAAACAACAGAGAAAATTCTGTCGTCGCCGAAATGCCTGTCAGACCAAACAAAATCCCATAGCCAAGCAAAAAGAAGAAAGCATGCTGCGCCGAAAAATAAGTGACTGCCGCCGCGATGACCCCGATAATCCGCCCGGCCATCAGTATCCGCTTGGGACCGTAACGATCAACCAGCCAACCGCCGACAGGCAAGCACAAAGCGGTAATTAGCAAATTCAGCGACCAGGCAAACGATACAAAACCGCGTGAAGTGTCCAAATCCTCCGCAATCTGCCCTTGATAAAACGCCATGACAAACCGCGGAATCGTGCTGATCAAGGCAATCAGCCACAAAGCACCAAGCAGATACCAGGCATATTTTTTCTCTTGAAACCACATGACTTCTCTCCCCCTTCGGTATATACGACATATTTTATCTCGACACATCGCCATGAACAGGTACAATAGGAGTCAGCTAACCTGGGACAGTATGACGGAGGGATCTCTTTGTCGGAAATCACGCTTATCATTGATCCGCAAGCCAGCGAACCGATTTTCATCCAGATCTACCGATACGT
>DASQNU010000165.1:0-2694 GCA_035644815.1 Bathyarchaeia archaeon
CCCATCCTGCATTTCTTTGCAAGTCACATGAATTCGCTGAGCGAAGTTGAGAAATGCACGAACCCCGTCTGTTCCCATCGTGGCCCGAATGGCTTCATGCTCCTCTTCTTTGGGAATCTGCTCCTCCAACAAGAGGCAACCTCGCACGATTCTTCCCGTGTAAAAACAGTTTGCCGTCTCCAAAACAAATCGCCAGGTATGCCAGGAAAAACTCGGGACAACATGACAAACACCCTCCTCCCGAAACGAACTCTTCACTTGATACACCCGTTTTTGATGGATCCACGTACGAAGGAAGATATATAAACCTGTAGCAACATAAACTAGTGGGAAAAGGACAAGTGGATCAACAAGCAAGAAAATCCAGAGGATGGCGGCAGTCGCATGCAAGACAAACAAGATCGGTTCAAAAATAGATAAAATGTCGAGATGAATCCACTTTTTCGAAAACGGACGTAAGCATTGGACTCCATAGCTGTTTAACATGTCAAGAAGCACGTGAAAAACGACGGCGAGGAACGTCCACAAATACACAGACCACCATCCTGAACCTTCCAGTCCATAGATAGCTCCAAGCGGCAGGGAAATGACTAAGGGCCAGATAAACAGAGCGGGAATTCCATGAGTGATTCCCCGATGGTAACGCAGGTAGGAGCGATACCCTTTAATCCGTACCAACGCATCAAAATCAGGCGCATGCGATCCGATCACTGTACCGATCATCACCGCTTCGGCAACCTCTGGATGTTGTGAAACCACCGGGTCCAAATAAGCAAGACCAGCAAGCGTGCAACCAAAGAGCAGATGACTCGCCGTATCCACACAATCGCCTCCTCATCTATTGCTTCTTTCCGTTTCCCTTCCATCATACACACACACTTTTAGTGAATCGTGAATGCAATGTAAAATTCGCGCCAATCTTTCCATACAAAAAAACACCCCTTCGATTCACATTCGAATCAAAGAGGTGTTGTCGGTTATTACATATAAAAGATGCCGGCGATAGGACTTGAACCCACAACCCCCTGATTACAAGTCAGGTGCTCTACCAATTGAGCTACACCGGCATAACGGAATATATGATGGCGGATGGGGTGGGATTTGAACCCACGAGACGGTTCAACACCGCCTACACGATTTCCAATCGTGCTCCTTCGGCCACTCGGACACCCATCCAAGCTGTCTTCACTTGATGACAAAAATGAGTATACTATGCCTGTACCGAATAATCAATAGGTAATTTTCGTAGTTCTCCTCATGTTTTTCCCTATTTCCGGACAAACTATTCAGGAACCCGTATCCGGTCTCTTTTCTTACTCGCTAACAGAAAGGAAGATGAGAAAATGGATCCCCTCCGCAGACTAGAGGAATCAGATGCCATGCTTTCCGATTTGTACGAGCTCTATTTCCCACCGAAGGATGAAGAAATGTATCATGATCTCATCCACTGGGATGAATGGACCGATCCGCTGTGATCTCCTTAAAAAGAGTACAGGAAGCCATTACTCCTGTACTCTTTTACTATGCAAGAATCTTTTCAAATGCTTGAATGACATCCAGTATGTCCTCTTCTGTAATATGCCGATGTGTGGTAAAGCGGACAACATGACGGTCAAAATCAGTTGCCCGTATGCCTTCTTCAGATAGCTTTGCCAAAAGCTCCAGCGCCGTCATACCGGTTTCCTGCGTATCAAAAAGCACAATATTGGTATCTACCGGAAAAACGCGAAGCGGAAACTTGCCTAATCCTTCGGCGAGAAGCCTTGCTTGGCGATGATCTTCTTCCAGACGGTTTACCATTTCGGTCAACGCCACGATTCCTGGCGCTGCCATATAGCCGGCTTGACGCATGCCACCACCCAGCTTTTTCCGCCACCATCTTGCTTCTTCTATATAATCCTTCGGCCCGGCCAAAATTGAACCAACAGGCGCGGACAGCCCTTTAGACAAACAGACTTGTACAGAATCGGTATATTGGGTGAATTCCGCAACATCCCGTCCAAGCGCAACCGCGCCATTAAACAGTCGCGCTCCATCCAGATGGACTGGAATACCATGGGCATGGGCGATGTCATAGACAGCCCTCATTTGCTCGGGAGAAATAACCGCTCCCCCTGCTCGATTGTGCGTATTTTCCATACAGATGAGCGTTGTTCTCGGTAAATGTATGTTCTTTTCACGAATAGCACGTTCTACTTGCGCAGCATCTAAGGCCCCGCGGTTTCCCGTGAGTGTTCGTGTCTGTACACCTGCTAATGCAACCATAGCTCCGCCTTCATAGTAAAACAGATGAGAGTCTGCTTCCAATATGACTTCATCGCCGTTATGACAATGAGTGAGAACCGCTACCTGGTTTCCTTGCGTACCGCTTGTCACAAATAACGCATCTTCCTTATTCAATAAGTCGGCAGCGAGTCTCTCCAGACGAAGCACCGTGGGATCTTCTCGATAGACGTCATCCCCGACTTCTGCTTCCATCATTGCTTTCAGCATCGATTCAGTAGGTTTTGTAACGGTATCACTGCGTAAATCGATGATCTTTCTCTCCATACACCCGCCCCCTCCAATGAATAGACCTATTGTAGCAAAATTCTCGACATTTGCAACGAGATACGTCTCCTGTTAAGATGAAAGAGACTACCTAACAGATAGGAGAATTAAGCCATGAAATGCAAAATCACTCGTAATGCAGCT
>DASQNU010000166.1:0-1902 GCA_035644815.1 Bathyarchaeia archaeon
GGAGTCAGCACCCATTTCCACGCATATTCAAAATCATGAGCGGTTACCGGATCGCCGTTGGACCATTTCGCATTGTCCTGCAAGGTAAACGTATAGGTTAACAGATCCTCCGATACCTTGATGTCTTTCGCCATGGCTTCCTGCTGCTCCCCTTTTTGATTGATGCGGGTCAAACCTTCGAATGTTTGCAGGAGTACATTGGATGACCAGATATCGGTTGCCAGTCCAGGATGGAGCGAGCTTGGTTCCGTAAATGTATTGAGATGCAGCTTCTGCTCTTTTTCTGCTTTCTGCGTCTGAACCGGTGCACTGTCGCTGTTAGTCTGCTCAGCTGGGGTAGTGCCGCTGCCCGTAGATGACAGATTACAAGCGGTAAGCATGAATGCTGTCAAGCAGGCCAAGCTGTAGGTAAGAATCCTTTTCTTCTTTTTCAATGTACGACGCCTCCCCCATGCTCTCTCATTCAAAATTGGATCAGTTCCTGTCCTCAGCTTTCCACGTTTCTTCCCACCGCTGCAGGTGATTTTTGAGTTCCCTCATCTCTTGCTTGATCTGCGCGAGTTCGGCACGCGCTTCCAACTTGAATGCTTTGACTTCGCTTCTGATGCAGGCCAATTCTTTCATGATGGGTTCCAAAGATTGATTGTCCATTCTCTGCCTCCTCTCCCATGGGAATATTCCCAATTTTATGAATTCCATTACCATACAATGAATCCTTTCTTTTTCCTGATCTTTTCTTCGACAAAGCCACTTTAGCGATCATAGTGGTGGGGGAAGGGAAGAGAGGGCAGGGCTGCGTTCTTGCCACACCCGCAAGGGGGTGGAAACTGTCCGGTTCCGCTTCCAAAAACGGTACGCCGCGCAAAAGGTTTCCATGAAGATTATTCAACCGATGGGATTGCGCGACAAGCGTGTACCGTTTTTGAAAGCGGAACCTTTGTAGGTGTGGCAAAGACTCCGCCCCTCCCTCTCTTCCCTTCCTCACGTGGCAATTTCGTAAAGTCGCCGCACAGATTTAAAAAACAAAAAAGCACCCTTGCTTCTGGGTGCCTGCTGAAAATTGAAAACCAAATCGAATCATGCCATCGCTTCATTCAATTCTTTCATCTGTTCTGCACTCAAGTTTACAGCCAAAGCGGCCAAATTCTCTTGTAGCTGTTCGATTGCGCTTACTCCGATGACCGGTATGACACGAGGAGTGCTCTGCAGCATCCATGCCAGCACAACCTGATTTTTAGTTGCTCCCTTTTCCTGAGCCACTTTTTCCAAAGCCGCATAGCGCGCATCACTATCCCACGTCACATATTTGATCGGGAATTTCGCCAGATCGTCCGTGTAAGCCCCATGTAAAAGCGGTGAGTAGGCAATCAGTGTCAAATCATCGTTTGTATGGCAATAATCGAGTAATTCCTGACTGGCTGCGACCTGCAAGCCAAAATCAGCTCCAGCCTTCGGGCGCAGGTAGGAGTAGCGCTGCTGCACGCAGCAATACGCTGCCCACCCTTGGGAGCGACTGATGCTTTTCGCTTGCTCGATCCTCCACGTCATCATGTTGCTGCACCCGATCTGTTTGACCTTGCCCGCTCGGACTAGCCGATCAAATGCTTCGAGCGTTTCGGCAAGGGGGGTATTCCGATCATCAATATGCGCATAATACAGATCGAGATAGTCGGTGCCCAACCGTTTCAAACTTTCATCTACCGCTTTTTCAATCACTCTGGCAGACAGACCTTCCGCATGCTCTAGACCGGCTCCCGGTATAGAAGGCATCGCCCCTACCTTGGTCGCGATCACCATTTCGTGACGATTCCCCCGCTCCTTCAGCCACCGTCCGATCAGAGATTCGCTTTCCCCTCCGCTGCCCCCTTCCGCCCAAAACGCATAATTGTTTGCTGTATCCAA
>DASQNU010000167.1:0-23651 GCA_035644815.1 Bathyarchaeia archaeon
GCGATTGAAATGCCCCGAGGGATCCGCATCAACAACGTCAGCCCGACCGTACTGACCGAATCTTTCAGCAAGTACGAACCGTTTTTTCCCGGATTTGTCCCCGTTCCTGGGAGCAGAGTCGCTCAAGCCTATCGGAAAAGCGTAGAAGGAGCGCAAACCGGGCAAACCTACACGGTATATTAGTTTTACGTGTGCTAAAAAAATCCCCTCTGACTGGAATGTCACCACCTTATCTGCTGGATAAGTGGTACACTCTAGTAGAGGGGATTCCTCTATGAAAAAAACCGACATAAAAAACCAATATTTTACAAAGAACGATTCATAATGTTAGAATTAGTATAAATGGTATAAAGCGCATGGATATGTTAGTGGAAGGTGGATCATATGCAGGGCGGCGTAAATGTTCTTCTATACACAACCATCGGCGATATAATCAGAAAATACAGAGAACGGGCAAATCTATCGATTACGCAGCTGGCCAATTTGTCCGGGCTCAGCAAAGGGGCCGTCTCGAAAATCGAGCGAGGGGATACGAAGCGTCCCGAAATGCATACGATCAAAGCAATCAAAAATGTACTGGAAATACCCTATCAGGAAATTGTTGAGCACTATATCACGGTGGAAGAGCGTGTTGATGTACTACTTGATCTGCTGTCAGAAGCCATCCATTTTTCCGATGCAGCTCTCGCTTCCAAAGTCGCAGCGAAGTTTCTTGTATCTTCCCGTGAAGATACGTATTCGCTTTTGGAGCGCCTCTATGACTTTACAGCGAATGTAGAACATACACAGTTTCGTTTGCTGCTCTACAACACGATTACCAAGTATGCGCGTGACCGAGGAATTCCACAGTATATCGCCAGAGGGTTGCTGCAAACATATTTGATCGAACGTGACGATTTTTCAAAGCTGTCGCAGACCTATCAAAAAGGCAAGGAAATCGTCAATTACGCCCACTTTCTACCAGTTAATGAACGGATTCTGATGTACTATAAGCTCGGCGTGCATGCTTACAATCTTGGACTGTTTGATGATTGCATCAGTCTATGTAAAAACGTCGTGGAAGAAGACAAGACTGAGAGTAAAATAAAAGTGGACGCCACGATCGCGATCTACAATTGCTATTATTACTTGGGGGATTACGAGTCCACCGAATATTACTTGAATATTTGCAGCAAGTACTCGTTGCCGTATGTGAAAGAGGAAGTCAAGCTGATGCAAGCAGTCCTCAGAGGGAAAAAAGGGGACGTGGACACGGCGATTGATGAGCTGGAGCATTTCGTTGAGAGTGCCGGAGACAATACGATTCTGCATGTCGCTAATCTACTGCTCGAGCTGTACTTGCAAAGAAAGCGGCTTGCTGAGATCAAAGAGTTGTTGCGTCATGAGGAAAGAATCAACAAGGTGCCGTTGCGAACGCCCTATAAAAAAACAGAGATGGCTCGATTTATCAAGCAAAAAGGCGATTACTACCTGCTCAAAGGCAAATACGATGATGCCATCGACCATTATCTCAACAGCGCATTGGAATACGGCAAAGTAAACGAGCATGAAAAGGGTTATGAAACGATCAATCATATTGTGGGGCACTTTATAAAAAATGAGGAAAATATGAACTTGGAAGTTTTAAAAAAGTTGCAAAAAGTGTATAATATTCTAAGTAAGGAAAAATAAGGTAAATGGAGGGGTATTATGAAACGTTCAATTTTTGTTTTCATGATTGCTTCATTAGTTTTTGTTTTTCCGATGAGTATTTCTACAGCGAAAGCAGCTCCTATAATCGAAAACATTAATGATCCAGGTTGGTAAACGTGCATAATTTGAGAGATGAGAACGCTCACGGGCGTTCTTTTTTAGTTTGGACACATGGATGATCACGTGTTTCACAAGGAGTTTTTTTGTAAGCGAAAGTCGAAATATGTAAGATGTTTCCAAAATGATCTTCTGGGATAAAATAGAATACAGACTTTACAGTGTCTATGAAAATACAAGGATAGAATGTCTAAAACAGATGGTGGATATGACAATGAAATGGTTAATCGGAAGTTTGATCATCATTGTAGGATGTTGCGTTCTGTTCGCTGGATACTTGGTCAAGCAAGAGAGCGGGGGAAGAGGGTTCCAAGCGGGCAATGCATTGGTCGCGGCACTTTGTTTTAGTACCGGTATTTTTATTCTATTGAGTTGAAATGGTTGGAAGAAATGAAAACATAAA
This sequence comes from Bathyarchaeia archaeon, assembly GCA_035644815.1. Classification (GTDB taxonomy): domain Bacteria; phylum Bacillota; class Bacilli; order Brevibacillales; family Brevibacillaceae; genus Brevibacillus_F. Next base: position 2,213 of record DASQNU010000167.1, read on the forward strand.
AACCAAGTTGACAGATTGGTTTTGAGCGATTATAGTCTGTATATACAAATCGAAAGTTTTTGAAAAAACGAATTACTCTTATCCAGAGAAGGCTGAGGGAATGGCCCTATGAAGCCCGGCAACCTAGCACGTGTGAGGACAACTTTCACGAGCCAAGGTGCTAACTCCACCAGGTAGATGCTACCTGACAGATAAGAGGCGGGAATCGCTGATTTAAGCCTCTTTCATCTGATGAAAGAGGCTTTTTTGCTGGCTGATACCACGCCCTCTTCTTTGGAGAACAGACAAAAGGGGGAAACCAACATGAAAAAGAAGTTTAGTCTGACTTGCCTGGCTATTCTGGCACTTTCTGCAGTTCTGACCGCATGCGGCGGAGCAGGGGGCAACAATGCTGCCGGAGGCGCAGAAGGAAATGCGAAGCGCATTGCACTTGTCATGCGTCAAAACGTCGGCACTTTTTCCGCTCAATACATCAACGGTGTAAAAGCAGAAGTGGAGAAGAATGGCGGGGAGCTCACGGTATTCAACGCAGAGGGTGACCTGGCGAAAATGGCGTCCAATCTGGATGCTGCGGTGAACCAGCATTTCGACGGGATCCTGATCGACCATGGTACAGCAGAAGCGCTGCAGCAAGGTGCGGAAAAAGCGGTGAATAAAAAGATTCCGCTGGTGCTGTTTGACACCGACATCAAGCTTCCGGGCGTACCGGTAGTCGAGCAGGACGACCAAAAATTGGCCGACTTGAGTCTGGAAAAGCTGGCGGCGGATAACGGCGGCAAAGGCAACATCGTGAAGATTTGGGTAGCGGGCTTTGCGCCGATGGAAAAACGTCAAATCACCTATGAAGCATTCCTGAAAAAATATCCGGGTGTAAAAGAAATTGCCGCATTCGGTACAGCATCCAATAATACAGCTTTGGACACACAAACCCAGATGGAAGCCATTTTGAAAAAGTATCCAAACAAAGGCGATATTACAGCGGTATGGGCATCTTGGGATGAATTCGCGAAAGGTGCTACACGTGCGATCCAGCAAGCTGGCCGCACCGAGATCAAAGTATACGGCATCGACTTGAGCGATGAAGATCTTCAATTGATGCAGGAGGAGAATTCTCCTTGGAAGGCAACTGCTGCGGTAGACCCATCCAATATCGGCCGCGTTCATGCGGATACGGTCTTTAAGAAAATCAAAGGGGAGCAAGTACCGGACAGCGTCAAGCTGAACCCAGTGCTCGTCAACCAGGATGATTTGCCGAAGGATAAAAAGGTAACGATGTCTGATCTTTCTCAATACGTGAAAGAATGGGGCAAGTAAGCACCAATAGTTTGATTGGCACTTCCCGTTGAGCGATCAACGGGAATGTTCCTTCTTAAGGGGGTGTAACGATGTCTACTTTGCAAATGCAGGGGATTACAAAGCATTTTTCCGGTGTTCCCGCTCTACAGGGAGTGGACTTCGAGGTGAAGGCCGGGGAAGTACACGCATTGCTCGGAGCGAATGGAGCGGGAAAAAGCACGCTGATGAAAATTTTGACCGGTGCGTATCAAGCGGACGGGGGAAGCATTTCCATCGATGGCTCCCAAGTGGCGATTGAAACACCGCAGGATGCCAAAGCGCTCGGCATTCAATGTGTCTACCAGGAAGTGGACACCGCGCTGATCCCCAATCTAAGCGTGGCGGAAAACATTCTCATGGATCAGCTGGTTCACAAAAATGCGGGCAGCTTCATCAGCTGGAAGCGTTTGTTTGCGGAGTCGGCAGACATTTTACACAGCTTCGGTTTCGCCATTCCGGTGAATAAAAAGGTGGAGGAATGCACGCTGTCGGAAAAGCAGCTGATCTTGATTGCCCGTGCAACCGTACAAAAAGCGAAGTACGTGATTTTCGACGAGCCGACAGCACCGCTCAGCAACAAGGAAAGCGAGCGGTTGTTTCAAATCATTGCCCAGCTGAAAACCGCAGGGGTAGGGATCATCTATATCTCCCACCGCTTGCCGGAGATCTTCCAGATTTGCGATCGCATCACCATCATGCGGGATGGTCAGCGCGTCATGACGAAAGCGACAGCGGACACGAATATGGATGAAGTCATTTCCCATATGCTCGGAAAAAGCTTCTCCGAGGAATTCCCTAAAGTCGAAGTGCCAATCGGGGAAACGGTGCTGGAAGTGGAGGGTATCAAGGGCGGCAAGGTTCGCGGTGCCGATCTGACCGTGCGCGAGGGAGAAATCGTCGGGGTGGTTGGCTTGGTCGGTGCGGGGAAAACCGAGCTGGCCAGGCTGTTGTTCGGTGCGGATCCGGCAGAGGCTGGGGAAGTGCGGCTGAAAGGAAGCAAGCTGCGGCTGGAATCCCCAAGGGACGCGGTAGAAAAAGGGATTGTGCTCGTGCCGGAGGAAAGACGCAAGGAAGGTATTTTTGTTGAGGAGTCGGTGAAAAACAATCTGTCGGTGGCCGCTCTCTCCAAATGGACAGGACTTGGATTCGTCAGACAAGGGCTTGAGGCCGAGCATGCCAGAGATCTCGTTCAGAAGCTGGGTGTCAAAACAGCGAATATCGGCCAGTTGGTCGGCTTTTTAAGCGGGGGAAACCAGCAAAAAGTGGCGATCGGAAAATGGCTGGGTACGGATGCCAGCATCTTTATGTTTGACGAACCGACCAAAGGGGTCGATATCGGGGCGAAAAGCGATATTTACCGGCTCATCGGCAAGCTTGCTGCAGAAAAGAAGGGCATCCTCTATTTTTCCTGCGAGTTTCCAGAAGTGATCGGGATCGCTGACCGCATCCTCGTGATGTTTGAAGGGAAAATCGTCAAAGAGTTGACTAGCACGGAAGCTACTCAAGAATTGATTATGTATTACGCCAGCGGAGGTGAGTAAGGTGGTATCGAACACGAAACCATTCAGCCTGTTTGATCTCGTCTATAAATATGGAACAGTCGCAGTGATTGCTATTGTCGTGCTGCTGTTCAGCATCACCAACCCTTACTTCTTTACGTATGACAACATTACGGACATTTTACGTTCGATCTCCATCGTTACCTTTGTGGCGGTAGGGGTTACGTTTTCCTTGATTGTCGGGGGCTTTGACCTGTCTGTGGGATCAACGGTTTCCTTGACCACCGTCGTTTCCGCTTCCATGATGGTCTGGTATGAGCAAGGGCTAGTCGTTACCTTGGTCGTGCCGATTGTGCTCAGTCTGATTGTCGGCTTGGTGAACGCCTTTTTGGCAGTGAAAATTCGGATCATGGATATGTTGGCAACCTTGGCGATGCTGTACATTGTGAACGGCATTCATACCACTTATTCCAAAGGTTATTCCATTTATGCCAATATGCCGATGGAAGATGGAACGAATGCGCCGGGAAAATTTCAGGAATGGTTTCTCTGGCTGGGTCAGGGGGAAATCTTGTCCGTACCCGTACCAGTGATCTTGACCTTCCTGCTTGTGGCACTGACACACGTGTATTTGACCTATACCAGACAGGGCCGGATGCTGTATATGACAGGGGGCAATTTGGAAGCTGCCCGCTTGTCCGGGATCCCGGTTGATCGTTATCGGACGCTGGCGTATGTGCTCTCCGCTCTGTTTGCCGGACTGGGCGGCATTTTGCTGGCGGCACGGGTCGGGACGGGGCAGGTAAGCGCCGGCGGGTCTATGCTGATGGACGCGGTTGCCGCTGCCTTTGTTGGCTTCTCGGTATTTGGAGCGGGAAAACCAAACGTATTTGGTACCTTTGTAGGGGCGATCCTGATCGGGGTTCTGCTCAATGGGATGACCATGCTCAATCTGCCTTATTATTCCTACGATATTGTCAAAGGGATCGTATTGGCGGTGGCCTTGGCGGTTACTTACTATCAAGTACGGAGAAAGAGAAAGGCTTAACCGTGAATTCAACTTACGCACAGGTAAAAATGATCTGAGAAAAGCCGGCTTTACCATTACTGAAGCAAAAGAAAGTTTTCCGCTACTGACGTTTTACGATGTGGGAGCGCTCGTATATTTTGCAAAGATCATTGAGTGGGAGTTTCCAGGTTTCTCAGTGGAAAGATGTTTCGATCAACTTTGTTTGCTCCAAGAACAGGTGGAGAAAAACGGTATGATCCAGAGTAGGGAACACCGATTTCTTCTAGTTGCAACCAAATAGATGACGGGCAGTTCAAAACAGGTTTTGCCTGATCTTGAACTGCCGTTTTTTAAAACAATCACATAAAAACAAGAATCCTGTGTATGTTCTACTCATAACCGAAAGAATGCCTTAGGTGAGCTGTTTGTATATGGGGCACGCTCTAGTTCATCGGCAATGATGCGGATGCCCTCTTCAATATCTTGCTCATTGGTCCGAATGATGCTCAGGCGCAACAAGTTAAGCTTGGGGAAAGAGGAAAGGAACTGCTTATCGGTTGCCAGTACATCAACGCCTCGTTTCTCCAAACGCTTGACCAAATCTTCAGAATCAATGTGGTCCGGAAGGCGTATGGAAGCGAAGAGCCCTCCGCAAGATTCGATGGTATATAAGCACTCCGGGGGCAATAATCGCTTTGAAATTTCCCTTAGATGTTTCATGCGATGATTGTACAAGGATTTCATTTGCTTCGCATGATGAGCATACATTCCGGACGTCATATAAATTTCAAGCACACCTTGTGAAAGCACTGAGGTACTCAGATCCGCCGTATGTTTATGCCATTGGAGTAAAGGAATAAACGAATTTGGTACTGCTGCCGCGGCAAGCCTCAATCCGGGCAGCATCACTTTGGAAAAACTTCTGAGATAAATGACATGACTGGCCCCATTATAAGCGTGAATAGGATCTGCTTTACTGTTTGTTTCTAAATCAGCAAGATAATCATCCTCAACGATATAAACGTCATTTGCTTTGGCGAGTTCTGCCAGTCGCTGTTTGTCTTCCGCTGTGTAAGAAGTGCCTAACGGATTATGGAAACGCGGGATTGTATAAAAAAACTTAATCATATTACTTTGAAAATAACGCTCCAAAGTTCCCCAATCTATTCCCTGAGGAGTTCTTTCGATGCCGATTACCGTTTGTCTTTGAGTCTTCAGCGCAGCCAGCATTCCCCAGTAGGTTGGCTGCTCAACCAGAATGTTGGTTTTTCCGTTTGGGAAAGGCATCCCAGCTAGAAGATGAAGAGCTTGTTGAGCGCCTGAAAAAATAAAAACTTGCTGTGCCGAAGGGAAGACCTGTTGCTGCTGAAAAAGCTTAACAATCTCCTGGCGAAGAGAAAGCAAACCCTGTGGATCGGGATAAGTGAATATAGACGCCTCAAATAATTCCATCGCTTTGTTCAAGCATTGGCGAAAATCGTTTTGCGGTATCGACGTCGGATCGGGAGCAGCTGATGCAAAATCGATTCGTTTTGTTTGTAGCACGGGAAGAAGGGCTTCTTTGGCTACGACAAAATACCCACTCTTCGGACGAGAATAAATGAGGCATTGATTTTCGAGTTCCTGATAAACACCAATAATTGTGTTGACGCTGCAACCGAATCTTTGGCTCTGCATACGGATGGAAGGAAGCTTCTGACCCGGCTTGAGAAGACCATTGATTATGTCCGAACGGATGATTTGCTGAATGGATTCCTTTTTATTTTTCATGAATATCCCTCCAACTGAAATAGCATCTGTACCCTTACAGATGGATGATTAGTCAATATACGCAGAATTTTGTATCTATTATAATGCAAATAAACATACAGATGGGATATTCTCGCACCTTGATAACTCAAAGTGTAGAGTGCATTTTTTGAGGTGATTGAAATGAATAAAGCAACAAGTGGATGGATCAATGGTTTTCTGGGCGTGCTTATCTTCAGTGGCTCGCTACCCGCAACACGGTTGGCTGTGATGGATTTTGATCCGCTATTTCTCACCGTATGCCGTGCCGCGATTGCTGGGGTGTTAGCGGGCGTGCTTCTCCTCATCTTCCGGCAACAACGGCCTATCCGAAGTGATGTCGTTCCACTATTGTTAGTAGCACTCGGCGTGGTAGTAGGTTTCCCACTGCTGACAGCCCTGGCACTACAGTATGTCACAACCGCGCATGCAATTATCTACGTAGGGCTTCTGCCGCTTTCGACGGCGATCTTTGGCGTATTGCGGGGCGGTGAAAGCCCGCAACCAACCTTTTGGATCTTATCAGTTCTAGGCAGCTCCCTTGTAGTAGGATTCGCCCTAACACAAGGTGCTGCATCTTCGCCGGTCGGAGATGCGTTAATGCTGGCATCAATCATCGTGTGCGGTTACGGCTATGCGGAAGGGGCACGGCTATCACGAAGACTAGGGGGCTGGCAGGTGATCTCTTGGGCACTCGTTCTTTCGCTTCCCTTTATGTCACTGCTCTCGTTTTATTACTTGCCGGGTTCGTGGGTGGATATCAGTGGTTCGGCACTCTTGAGCCTTGCCTATGTCTCCTTGTTCAGCATGCTCATCGGCTTTGTATTCTGGTATCGTGGTCTTGCCCAGGGGGGTATAGCAGCGGTCGGGCAGTTACAACTCCTCCAGCCTTTCTTCGGCCTGCTGCTTTCGGCACTCGTCCTGCACGAGTCAATTGGTTGGCCTATCTTTATAGTAAATATCGGTGTCGTACTGTGCGTGGCGATCGCACGAAGATTTGCATCAAAAAAAATTTCCAATGTCAGCCCCAATTCGTAGAGCTGTCCTCAATAGAATGAGGGCATCTTTACGTGAATCAAGCTTTCCCACAAACTAAAAAAAGGCTTCGCCATCACGCGGCGAAGCCTCTTTCATTTGATTCGTACACCCCTGATTATTTCGTCGCTTTTTCCTTATCAAAGAGGTGAATATCCACGTCCTTCTTAGATTTCGCCTTCGCGGTTGCCTTCATAGGCAGGGCAGGGGTGTTAGGATCTGCGATGTTGTATGCGGCTGCGCCCACGATGCTGGCGACTTGCTTCAGCTTGTCCTTGGAAATCTTGTCGATGGTATCCTCCGGAGTGTGATACCAAGGCTCGACCGGATCGTGAATGAAGAGGGCAGCTGGGATACCGGCCTCATAGAACGGTACGTGATCGCTGCGGCTTTCTTGGCCATAAGGAACCTCGTAATCGAGACGCTCAGCAGCTTCACCACCGTACTTCGTTACGTTGTTCGGATTGCCGTCGACGGTATACATGATCAAATCGCCGGCATCACGCGACCCGACCATGTCCAGTTGGAACATCGCCACGATGCTTTTCTGTTCTTCTTCGGATAGAGAGTCGACATACTCATAGGAGCCGACGAGACCGTCTTCCTCCGCACCAAATGTAATGAAACGAATTTCCGTGTCAGTCGGCATTTTCGCCATCACACGGGCAAGCTCAAGCGTAGTCGCTGTACCGGAAGCATCATCATTCGCGCCGGGCGCTCCTTCGACGGAATCATGGTGTGCGCCAATGATCACGATTTGGTTGGTTTCAGGGGCATCTGATTTAGCCGGTTTGGTCGCGATCACGTTATGAGAGGTGACCGTTCTCACTTCCGATCCTTCCACATTGACGGTGGCAGTGACGGATTCTCCGGCTTCCAGCTGTTCAACCAGATCCATACCGGCATTGTAAGAAATCCCGATTACGGGCGCGACGCCATTTTCCGCGCCGCCTAGCGTTCCGCCAAACGGAGCATCATCATCACCAGTACCTTGACGATTGAATATGACGGCTGCCTCTGCGCCTTTTTCTACGGCATTGGCCAATTTCTCAGCAAAGGTAATTTCGCCTCGTTGAATGAGAGCGATCTTGCCAGTAAGGTCGACACCTTCCAAATCCTCGGGCTTGCCTAGGCCCACATAGACCAGCTCCGCGGTTACATTGCCATTTGCGGTATAATCGAACGCATTAGAGGGAATTTCTTCTTCACCGATGGAAAAGGAAACTTCCGACGCGCCAAAATATTTTTCAAATTCGAATGGCTGTACATCGGTTTCCAAGCCGAAGCTTTCAAATTTTTTCTCAATGTATTTGACCGCTTTTTCCTCTTGATTTGTTCCGGATACCCGTGGTTTTTTGGAAAGGTGCTTGATGTCGTCGTAAATATTATCTACTTTGATTGACTTGATCAGGATCTTATCAATTGGTGTCGCATCTTTTTGCTCACGTGCATATGCCGTTGTTGCTCCTGCTGCTAGTGCAGTAATCAGGCAAAGAGGGATGAAGCGTTTGTGAAAGACCATAGAATCCTCCTTATTATTTCAGTTATTGATATACACATTTATTATGTAATAGTTTGAATAGAAAAATAAATCAGAAGCGTTAGGCAAATGATGATAATGCTTGACATAATTCGCTAGTAACCAGTGAGATCATTGTCAATCTATAGAGATAAAATGGAAACAAACCTGTTCGGACGTAAGGTCGTGAACAGGTTTGTTTCTTATACCATGCGGTACTCTGAAAAGGAGAAAGCTTCTCTTGAGTGGGAGATTCCCACTTTTGTTTTGCAAGCAATGGAATGGACGTGCTTACACGATATTTACACCTGCGCTGGCGTAACCAGTTACAATAGTAACAAGATCCCCTGTACCCGCGGCTGTTATCGTAAATACCATGAGAAGACGAGTCCCTGCGTTTACCGGAATGGCCAATCCAGGGTTAATACCACTGCTGATCGTTCCAGTAGAAAGGATACCTGTGAGAGGGGGAACCAATACTACGGAAGCGCCAGGGATTGGAGCGAAAAGGTTGCTGGTCGGGGGTGCATTGTACAGTTGTGCGGTAATGGTGACAGTTGAACCCAGTAAAGACAATTCTGCCGTAGTACTAAAGAATGCAGCAATGGATGTGATCGTTCCGGGACGAGGAACTGAAAATGCGAAGTCAAGGAGGGGTCCTAAAATAGTTCCAGTAAGATCAATCGTTCCACCAAGAACGGTAACATTGGAGGCGGACGCTCCAAATCCAAGGAGACCAGCAGTACCTACTGCTCCTTCAACAATTGTCGACATAACAATGGGAACACCTGAAGCGAATGGAATAATCGCGCCCCCACCCGCTGGCCCAGTAGGTCCTGTTGGTCCAGTAGGTCCGGTTGCTCCTGCAATCCCAGCGGCTCCAGTAGGTCCGGTTGGTCCAGTAGGTCCGGTTGCCCCTGCAATCCCAGCGGCTCCAGTAGGTCCGGTTGGCCCAGTAGGTCCAGTTGCTCCTGCAATCCCAGCGGCTCCGGTTGGTCCAGTTGGTCCTGGTAGCCCAGGGGTACCTGGGAGTCCCGGAAGTCCCGGAAGTCCTTGTGGCCCTGGAAGACCTTGTGGTCCCGGTGGTCCCGGTGGTCCCTGAGGTCCTATTGGTCCCGGTGGTCCCGGCGGTCCAACATATTTACCCATATGATCATCTCCTTTTCAATCATCTACATATATCATATTAAAGGACTTATAAAGGGAAATCGTATATATACCTACCCAACCTATAAATGGGTTAATAGAGCAATGCAATCGCTGATTTTCGATAGCTCAATGTGATTACCCCATGCCACTTCGTACGTGCTAGCATAGGATAGCAAGAGAGCGAAGGTTGGGGAGTGATCAGATTGAAGAGAGGACCGTTGATAGGCATTCTGGTAGCAAATAGGAGTAAAAGAAAAGCAATCTTGGGACGTTATCAGCGTAATCACGATCTGAATCTGAGGCTGTGTGCCTTTACACCGCGAGATATACGCTGGAAGTCAAGACGTATCGTAGGACTCATCTTGGAAGATGGTCATTGGAAAATAAAAAAGCTCCCTTTTCCCAAGGCTATATACAATCGCTGTTATAATAAAAAAGCCAAATCAATTCAACGCTTGAAAAACAGGATTGGCAAAAAAAAATGCTTCAACTCGATCAATTTCTTTAATAAATGGGATATCTTCAAGATCATAGACCAATCATTTCTAAAAAGCTTTGTTCCAGATACATTTCTTTATCGTAAAGAGAATGTGCTGCAGCAACTAGAGCAGTATAAGCTGCTATATATTAAGCCTGTGTATGGAAACAGAGGAAAGAATGTACATCGGATTGAACTCATGGAAAATGGAGATTTCCATATCTCTTTGCACAGCTTGGCCCCTACCTATGTTTGCCGCAGTCCAGAGGATTTTCAAGTAACTATCGATAAGCTTCTCGGAAATGATCATTTCATCGTGCAGCAAGGGATACGCTCGAGTCTACTTGACCAGCAGTTGTTTGATATTCGGGTCCTTGTTCAAAAAAATAGACAGGGGAAATGGTCAGTTTCCACGATTGCCAGCCGATTGACCTATGAACATTACTTCAACACCAGCATTTATTCGGATATCTATGATTTTGAACAGTTGATTCCCAGAATCGGCCCTATCAGCGAATTGATTCTTCAATCCCTTCATCAAAAAAGCATAAATGTCGCACAATTGGTGGAAGCCAAAGTAGGGCTATTAGGTGAGGTAAGCGTAGATTACATTCTAGATGAGAACGGGAAGCTATGGATCATCGAGTTGAATGGCAGCCCGCAAAAAAGCATCTATGACGATATGGAAAACTTTCAAGATGAAAAGGTTATCTATCAAAGGCCAATCGAATATGCGTATTTTCTTTCTCGCTTGCGCAAGAAATCGAAATGATGTTAGTGAATCGTTTGCCAACATTGGAATGATTGAAGGAGCCCTCAAGATTTTGGGGCTCCTTTCTTGGCTTTCTACCATGAAACATCGTTTTTACACTTTTTTTAGACTTTGTTTAGAGCCGTTTTAGAGCCAGTGGGTAGGATTAGTAGCAGAAAGCTTCTCAGATCAGGGGAGCGTTCAAATGCTGGCAGGAGGGATTCAAATGAATAAAAAGTGGTTGGCAATGGGAAGTGGCATCGGCATCGGTGTCGTCATGCTGGTGACGAGCGGGCTTTCCGTAAGCGCGAGCTATACCGGATACGAGGCGTATAAAGGGGCTTTGAAACAAACCCAAGCAGTCGACAGCATCTCCGGCAATCTCCATCTCATGGTCAGTAATAATAGCGGGAAAGTGTTGCAAGTGACCTCCACTTTTAAGAAAAATAACGAGCAAGATGCCTCGAGCGCAGTCGTCCAATTGGACAATGGAACCGAAAAGCATGTGTTGAATGTGTACCGTCAGGATGAGAAAACGATTGTGAAAAACAGCAAAAGCGACGTGTATCATGTGATCGAAAAACAAGGACCGCCTTGGAGGCATGAGGGCGGCAATCCGGAAATGGCCGAGGAAATGGAGAAGGTCATTGACGCGTTGGTCGGTGACTTGCGGAACAACGTGACGCTGGAGAATCAAGCGAATGGCAAAAAGAAGGTGTCCCTGCATCTGGCGGGAAACCAGGTACCAGGCGCAGTGAATGCGGTCGGCTCGTTGATCATCAAGAAAGCTTCTGCCCATCATGAAAACGCGGAAAACACTTGGCATCAAGGTAAGGGTGCCAACGCTCTGCATGACATGAAAGTCGATTTGCCGAAGCTGACGGACAATATTCACGTACAGGAAGTGAATCTGGACGCCACGATTAATGCGGATAACTATCTCGAAAGCCAAGCGGTCGCAATCAAGATCAACGGACAAGATGCTTCCGGCAACGATCACCAGGTCACAGTCGAGCTGGATGCCGATCTATCCGGATTGAACCAAACCATGCCGGACCAAGTTGATTTGAGTGGAAAGCAAGTACAAACCATTCAACGTGAGGACTGGAAGCAACACCGTCGTTGGTAACCGATCAGCCGGATAGTGTGTTTTCAAAGCTATCCGGCCTTCATATTCACGTAAGCATAGGAGGGGGGAGTCAGCTATGGAACCAGTTGTGAAAGTGCAAGGGGTGACCAAACGCTATCGAAATGGTCGCGGAATACGGGATATCAGCTTTGAAGTGAACAGAGGAGATGTATACGGTTTGTTCGGCCCGAATGGAGCAGGAAAGACAACCCTCTTGAAAATGCTTGCCGGCCTTTGTGCACCGGATCGGGGACAAGTCAGCCTGTTTGGTCACTCCATTCCCGATCAGTTTGAACTAGCGACGGAGCACGCCAGCTTCTTGATTGAAACGATGGAAGCCTACACCTATATGAGTGCCTACGAAAATCTGAAGCTAGTCGCCCGATTTTACCCGGGTCTGCCGAAAAACAGGATCGCAGAGACGCTGGAATGGGTAGGTCTGGCAGCGTACCGGGATGAAAAAGTGCAGCGATTTTCAATGGGCATGAAGCAAAGGCTTGCACTTGCTTGTGCACTTTTATCGAATCCAAAACTGGTCATTTTGGATGAACCTACAAACGGGCTGGATATTGAAGGTGTGGTCGATGTACGTAATCTCCTCTTGCGTCTTGCTCGGGAAAGAGGCATTACCTTCCTCATTTCCAGTCACATGATTGATGAAATGGAGCGGGTATGCAACCGAATCGGGATTCTCCATGATGGCGTCTTGATTCAACAAGGCAAGATCCATGAATTGCTGAGAGATGATTCCATGACGCTAGAGCAGTATTATCTCTCGCAAGTAAAAAAAGCAAAGGAGAACTGACCTTATGCATCAGTTGTATGCGAATGTCTTGAATGAAACGGAAAAATTGTACCGGCAAAAAAAGACGAAGGTGATCGTTGTCCTTACCGTTCTGGTGCCTGTCCTGTCGGCATTTCTAATGAATAGCGTTCAAAAGAATATGGGGATTGTGCTCGGTGACGGTAGGGATTTTCCGCTCATCATGCTGAGTCTGTTCACGGCTGTACTCTTGCCATTCTTTTTGTTCATGACGGCAGCAGACATGTTTTCCGGAGAAGCGGCGTCGCGTACGCTGAAAAATGTGCTGGTGCGTCCGATAGCCAGATCGAAAATATTCGTATCCAAGGTGCTGGTAATCGCCCTATTTATTCTCGTAGAGCTAGCGATTATCTGGCTAACGTCTTTTGTGACGGGTCTCTTCATGACCAGTGAGAATATGCTTCCGGGAATATTTGAAGGGGTAATGGCGTATGAACTTTCCTTTTTTCCCATGATGGTGCTGGGACTGATCGCCGTATTGATTGCCGTATGCGTTGACAGCAGCATCGGCGCATTTGCCTTATCCACGCTCGTATATATTGCGGCTAAGCTGCTTCCCTACATCTTTCCATACGCGGCCGCCTGGTCCGCCTTTACTTATACCGATTGGCATATGATGTGGATTGGCAATGCGGTTTCTACCGGCAATCTCATTCAAGTTTTCACGCTGCTGCTATCCAGTTGTATAATTAGTTTTACAGCAGGATGGTACTTGTTCGAGAAAAAACAATTTTAGCAACTCAGGGAGATCGATTTATGACCATCAGGAAGAAGCTGCTGTTCTCTTACATTGGGATGATCCTAATACCATTGGTCCTGTTTTTTCCGGTGGCTATGCTGCTCACGGGAATCTTCATGAAAGATCTCCAAGGGTGGAAAGAAATCAAGCAGGATGATGATGCGAACCACAGATGGGTTCCGGCAATCAAGAAATCGTTTGAGGAACGCAACGAACTGTTTGCGGGAATTAAACTCATGGCGCGTTATGACCCTGATCGTCTGACTGATCAAGCATTTCTGCAGCAAACGGATGGTGAATTCAATTCACTGCGGTCAGGGCTAGTCGTCGTCAAACAGGGCAGCATTATTTTTTCGTCTCCCATCCTTGCGGGGGTTGAACTGTCCGAGGCGCTTGCGGATGGTAAATCCGAAAAGGCTGGACATGGATTTCATTTCGGCGGCATCGATCAAACATTCACGGTGGAGCGCTATGATTTCACTTTCCAGGATCGACAGCAGGGAACTGTCTATGTACTTACGGATACGAAATCATTATTCGAGTTTTTCCGTAAATTTTTCCCGCTGATCATTCTGACCGTATTGATCGTCGTCGGGCTCACGAATGCACTTTTGACGTATCTTGTTTCCCGCAGCATGATCAAGCCGTTGTATGACTTGAAGCAAGCGGCATTGCAGATCAAGGAAGGGAATCTGGATTATGAGGTCAAGGTGAAAAGGAAGGACGAAATCGGCGAGCTTGGATCGGCTTTTGAAGAAATGCGCTGCAGGTTGAAGGAGTCGATCCATCTCCAGCTTCAGTACGAGGAAAACCGCAAAGAGCTGCTCTCCAATATCTCCCATGATTTGAAAACACCCATTACCGGGATCAAAGGGTGTGTGGAAGGCATTCTTGACGGGATCGTCCATACAGAGGAAAAACAGAAGAAATATATGAACATGATCTACAAAAAAGCGAACGATATGGATCGGATGATCGATGAATTGTTTTTGTTTTCGAAGCTCGATTTGAAAAGGCTGCCGTTCCATTTTGAGGAGCTGGATATCGTTTCTTATTTGCGGGACTACCTGGAAGAAGCGGGTCTTGATCCGCAAAAGAAAGGTGTCTCCTTCGTTTCCTCATACGAAGGTAATCAACCGATTCACATCTGGGCAGACCGCGAGAAGCTAGACCGTGTGATGATGAATATCGTGGACAACAGCCTCAAGCATATGCGCGGGGCTGAAAAAGAAATCAGGATCGAACTGTTCGAAGGTGAAAAGGAAATCACGGTAAAAATTACGGACAATGGATGCGGGATCGACAAAGAGGCACTACCGCATATTTTTGACCGTTTTTACCGGGTGGAATCATCCCGAAACACGGAGAATGGCGGCAGCGGGCTTGGTCTTGCGATCGTGAAGCAAATCGTGGAGGGGCACGGGGGCCAAATCATGGCGGAAAGTAAGGTGGGAGCAGGAACAAGCATCATCTTTACTCTCCCGAAAAAGAACGAGGGAAAAGGTGAACGCTCATGAAAAAGATCCTCATAATCGAAGACGATGCTGTCATCGCCGAAGTGCAAAAAGATTATTTGGAAGCGAACGGCTATACGGCGGATATCGCACAGTCAGGCGACCTCGGCTTGCAGAAGGCGCTGCATGAGGCATACGATTTGATCATTCTCGATCTGATGCTTCCCCATACGGACGGCTTCGAGATCTGCAAGCAAGTCCGCCGGGAAAAAAACATCCCTATCCTGATGGTGTCCGCCAAAAAGGAAGAGGTGGACAAGATACACGGTCTCGGGATGGGGGCGGATGATTATATAATCAAGCCGTTCAGCGTAGGCGAGCTGGTCGCCCGGGTCAAGGCGCATCTCGCCCGATACGAGCGATTGATCGGCAGCGAGGTGCGGGCCAGGGACGAGATTAGCATCAGGGGGATACGCATCGACAAGCTGTCCCGAAAAGTAACGGTGAATGACAAGGAAGTCGCATTTACTTCCAAGGAATACGATTTGCTGCTGTTTTTGGTTATTCATCCGAATCGGGTATTCACGAAAGATGACCTGTTTGAAAAAATATGGGGCTTCGATTCGCTCGGGGATATCGCGACCGTCACGGTGCATATCAGCAAGCTGCGGGAAAAAATCGAACGTAACCCTTCGAAACCGCAATATATCGAGACGATTTGGGGCGTCGGCTACAGATTCAATCTGTAATGCGGGCGCTTTTTCTTTTCCCCGAATTCAGAATGCCCCATTCGATGATCGCAACATTCAATACTAGCGCGACCCATATGTTTACATTCAAGACCTCTTCAACCATGACTTCCCGTCCATGAGGGAGAGAAAAACCATTCAACACATAATGAGCCATAAAAGGAAGTATGACTCCAAGAGACAAAAGGATGAAAATCCACCAGCTTTTCGAGATTATCATCATCTGCATTCACACCTCATTTCGATGGGCAGCTGCTAAATGACGTCCTTGTGAAACCGTGATGATCGATCCCCAAAACAGCAGCAACGCGATTACCGGATGAAGGGAGGAAAGTGCTCCCAGCGTAGATTTGAAAACAACGGTAAGGAATTGGGCGACAATCATCAGGTATAATCCGAATGAAATCCAGCGCAGGCTTACCGGCATTTTTCCGAGGAAGGCGAGAACCAGCATGACGATGGGTACAAAGGCAAAATAGGTGGCCCAATTCCGGTGCATTTCCCAATACTCCCAAGAGACGAACAATCCAAGACCTGCCAAAAATACTTGTATCGTAATGAAAGCCAAAAATCCCCACGCCAGAACGAGATACAATCTCCTGGCAAGCGTGACAAACGGCGAAAGAGTAGCCGCCTTTTCAATGTTAGTACTCATTTGCACCCCTCCTTTATTGCACATTTTACTTACCATTTCCAAACAAAGGCTAAATGAATTCTAAAAAGAGTGTAAAATCCTGTCCGCTTACCGGCTCTACGCCCAAAGGCGTAGGTGGTGGGAGTATTTTGGTATAATGAGAAAGGAATGATTAAAATTCCCCTTTTGATACGAAGAGGAGATTAATAGAAATAGATTAAAGAGGTGGAAATGAAAAAGTGGAACAAATCCTTTCTGTTTATTGGAGTCCCGCTACAATCGGGCTTATTGTGGGTTCACTTGTCATTATATTTGTAGCTTTTAGCATCCTGAAATACGTAAAACGCAAATTGAGAAAGTGGGTATATACGGCTATCGGGAGCGGGAAGACACTCTTAATTGGAACCTTATTGTTTGGTGGAGGGGAAAGTGTTCCAGCCTTCTTTCAATCAACACCCATAGCTTTTCAGCAGACTATAAACGCGGCTGATTTTGATGTTGACTATGGAGACAATCGATTGACGTTTGAAAACGATGATGACGTCCATGGATATGTGGAACATAAAGATCGTAACGTAGTCTTATTTGTACAAACGAATATCGAAGCCCCAGAGTCTGTACAATCTTTACGCCAGCTAGCACAATCATTTGCCCCAACCGCTAAAGTGGACGCTAAAATAGATGAGCTGGTAAGAACAAAGGTTAACAAGCGGGTAAGTTTTGCAGGTGGATATCTTGAACTCAAAGGGAACGTTCTTTCTTTCCAGGTTGAGAAACCGTACTATTTAGGCACAGAATAAAAGGAATTAGTCTAATTGTGGAAAAATACTTCCGTGCTTTCTTTTGAATAAAAAAGATGAAATCCCAGAATCAGGTTTTACAATTTTTTTATCATCTTTCTACCCCTATAATGAGCGAATAACGTGAATGGATCACAGGGGGGCGAAGAAAGATGGAAAACAAAATCGCAACATGCATCGAATCCAAGCATTTCAAGCTAGAGCAGGTAACGAATGGAGTATATGCGGCCATCGCCGTCGGAGGAACAGGTTCTTTAAGCAATGCCGCTATTATTGATTTAGGGGATCAAACACTTGTCGTCGATACGTTTCTGAGCATTGAGGCTGGCCGCGACTTACAGACAGTAGCAGTGCAGCTGACTGGACGCCCTGTTTCTTACGTTTTCAATACGCATTGGCATAGTGACCATACGTTCGGAAACCAAGTGTTTGCCCCAACCGCACAGATTATTTCGACTTCCCAGACACGTGAGATCATGGCTACCATCGTCAAGGAGCGAGTCGAAAAGCATTTGTCAGAACCAGAAGCGATCTACCAAGCTATCGATGAAGTGAGAGAGAAAATGGAGCTGGAGACGGATGAAAAGCTGAAAAAAGAGATGGAGTGGGAAATCGGCAGCGACCTGGCGTACATGAAGACACTCCCTGAACTGGAATTGACGCTGCCTGCGGTTACGTTTGAGCAGCAGTTGACCATTCACGGGAGCAAACGCAAAGTTGAGTTAATCTGCTATGGCGGCGGTCATACGCAGAGTGACGCTTTTCTATACTTGCCAGACGAACGGATCGCCGTAACGGGGGATTTGGTGTTATCGGGGCATCATCCGGTAATGAGGTATGCCAATCCACAGGAATGGCTGCAAATCTTGGGTCGCGTTGAGGCTCTTGGGGTGGACACCATCGTGCCGGGACACGGGGAGGTCTGCTCGCTGGAGGCGCTTCATCAAGTACGCCAATACATCAATGAATTGATAGCGATGGTAGAGCAAGTCGTGCAGACAGGCGGATCGACAGAGGACATACCGGTGCCGGAAGCCTACCGAAGCTGGTATTTTACGGGCGACTTCCAAGTGAATCTGCAGCGGCTGTACCAGTTGAAAAACAAGTAAGATCGCAATTCTTGTCGAACGAAAATGGACGGCATCTTATTGACGAAAAAGTCAGACGATTTTAAAATGAGAATCAAGCGGTATATACCAATCAGAGGAAGACGCACATGAGTGGAAACAATCGGGGAAAAGATCCAGTTCCGTTTTATAAGCAGCTCAAGGACAAAATCATGGATGACATCGAGAGCGGCAAGGTAAAGCCAGGGGATAAGCTGCCATCGGAGAGAGAACTGGCGGATCAATATGGAATCAGCAGGATGACAGCCAGACATACCCTGTCCATATTGGAAAGAGAAGGCGTCGTTGAGCGGCGGGTGGGCGCTGGTACTTTTATTACCAACCAGCGAATTGAAATGAACTTCATCACCTTCAACAGCTTTACCAAAAGCATGTTGGGCAAAGGGCTGAATCCCAGTACGCAGCTGCTTGCCGTCTACAAGGATGAAGCTAGGACCAGACTGGCCAACCTGCTGAAAATTCCTGTTGGCGAAGAAGTGATCGTAATTAAACGGTTGCGGTTGGCCAACCAGATACCGGTGGCGATTGAGGAATCCTGCATCCCCTATCGTTATTGCAGCGGAATCGAGGCTTTGATGATGGATGACGTCTCCTTGTACCAGATATTGGAGGAGCAGTACGGCATTACCCTTGTCAAAGCGAGAGAATATATGCAGATCACCTTTTCCGATGAAACGGAAAGCAAGTTATTGCGAATCCGATCAGAGAGCCCGTGCTTTTTGCTGGAGGCGGTGGCGCTGGACAAAGACGGGAAGGAGATTGAATTCTCCAAATCGATTACAAGAAGCGACATTGTGAAATTTTATTCAGAACCGCAGTTGAAACGATAAAAAAATGGATGGCGCTTTGCTTCTCCATTTTTTTTGAAAGAAATGGTATATACCAATATTCTATCCATCGAGAAAGGAAGTGCAAAATGAGGGTAATTGGTGTTGGTGATAACGTGGTGGACAAATACGTCCACAAGCAAATGATGTATCCAGGCGGAAACGCACTCAATTTTAGTGTGTATGCCAAACAGCTCGGAGCAGAAGCGGCTTATCTGGGGGTATTCGGCAATGATCAGGCAGCAGATCATATCCAGCAAACCTTGAAGAGCCTGCAAATCGATCTTTCCCACTGCAGACAGCATGAAGGTGAAAATGGCTACGCGCTGGTCAATCTGGTGGATGGGGACCGGGTATTTGTCGGCGGAAACCAAGGTGGCGTACAAAAGGATCATCCCATCTTGCTGACGCCGGACGATCTGGCGTATATCGGGGCATTCGAGCTTGCACACAGCAGCATTTACAGCGGGATGGAGGATGAAATTCATAAGCTTCGTGAAGTGGGAGTTCAGGTATCCTTCGATTTCTCCAGTGACTGGAATGAGGCGTTATTGCATAAGCTCTGTCCGCTTGTCGACTATAGCCTGCTATCTTGTGGCCACTTGCCAGACGATGGTGTAAAGGATTTGTTGAAGCAATGCTCTTCTTACGGCAGCAAGCTTGTGTTGGCCACAATGGGGGCACGGGGCGCGATGGTTTACGATGGGCAAGTGTATTATCACCAGAGCCCCGAGATGGTTGAGGCTGTAGATACATTGGGAGCTGGCGATTCGTTTTTCACCGCTTTTATCTTGCATTATCTGCAGAACGGACAAAATCCGTTATCTGCCCTAGAAGCCGGCACCCGTTTTGCGGCACAGACTTGTCTGGTCGAAGGGGCCTTTGGGTACGGCATTGCTTACAGCGGATGAAGATCATAAGAAAAAAGGTGGTGGGTGAAGGGCAGGTCGCGATGATATGTTGGTCTGATTCACTTACGATCAAAAGGAGGGGTCACGTAGATGAAAGGAAACAAAAAAGTTGCGTTGATTGCCACGATGCTCGTTTCTTTGCTCGCAGGAGGTTGTGGAAGCCCCACTTCTGCCCCCGGAGAAAGCGCCACGGATTCCGGTCAAATCGAACTGAAAATTCTCCACAAATGGCCGCAGCCGGAATACTCTCCTTATTTTGAAGAAGTGGTGAAAGACTTTGAAAGTCAAAATCCATCCATCAAGGTCAAGGTAGAAGCGGTGGCCGATGAGCCGATGAAGGATAAGCTTCGAGTAGTCATGGGCGGTGGCTCGGTACCCGATATTACGTTTTCCTGGTCAGGCGAATTCGCGCGGAAGTTTGTCCGTTCTGGTGCGGCCATGGACATCACGCCTTATCTGGAAGAGGATAAGGCATGGAAGGAGAGCTTTATTCCGGCTTCCCTGCAGCCATTCGCCTCGGACGGAAAGCAGTACGGGATTCCTCTGCGCTTCAACGGCAAGTTTTTCGTGTACAACAAGGAAATCTTTGCGAAGCATCAGTTGGAAAAGCCCAAGACATGGGATGAATTTTTGCAATTGTTAGATAAGTTGAAGTCGGCTGGGGAAACGCCGATTATTCTGGGTAACCAGAGCCCGTGGGCCGCCATCCACTATTTGACTGGTCTCAATCAGAAAATGGTAAGCGCAGAGGTGCTAGCCAAAGATTATGATCCCAGGTCTGGGCAGTTTACAGACCCCGGTTACATCAAGGCGATGGAGTATTTGAAAGCGCTGCAGGACGGCAAGTATTTCAATGAAAATGTCAACTCCAACTCTCACGATATGGCGACACAGCTGTTTTACGCGGGCAAAGGAGCGATGATTTACGTGGAGCTGGAAGAGTTCCCGACTGTGGAAAAAAACCTCCCTGGCAAATGGGACTTTTTCAAAATGCCGGATATCCCTGAAGGACCGGGCAATCCCAATTACATTACAGGGGCGCCGGATGGCTTCATCGTCTCCTCGAAAACGCAGCATCCGAAGGAAGCGATTGCTTTCCTGAAATTTTTGACCAGCAAGGCAAATGCGGAAAAAATGGTGAAGCAGCTTGGCTGGCCGAGTCCGATTGATGGCGCGACCAATCCCAATACAGCGTTGAAGCAGGTGGCGGAAGGGGTCGAAGTGATGAAGACGGCAGAGGGCATGGCGCAATGGTTGGATACGGACGTTCACGCCAAGATCGCTGATGTCTATCTGAGCAACATCCAGCTTCTGTTGGATGGAACAAAGTCACCGGAAGACATAATGAAGGAAGTGCAGGCGGTCGCACAAGAGGTGAAGCAGGAAGTCGAGTAGTGAAGAGAATAATGGGCGAGCCGATTGTTACCCGGCTTGCCCGGTAGGGGGGAAGAAGATGCAAAAAACGTATCAAAATGCCAGGTCGGCCCTGCCATACATTCTTCCAGCACTCCTGCTCATCCTGTCGTTTGTATTCCTGCCCATGATTCTCAACGTGTATTACAGCCTGTTCAGGTGGAATGCATTTTCGTTGGAGAAAGACTTTGTCGGTTGGGAGTATTATGTCAGGCTTTTCCAAGATCCGGTCTTTTATACCGCACTGAAAAACAATTCGCTGTATGCGGT
>DASQNU010000168.1:0-19608 GCA_035644815.1 Bathyarchaeia archaeon
TTTATAAATTCTTATCTACGAAAAAAAGACCGGCTTTCACCGGTCCCTTCTTAGTCCTGATTATCAAATACACCTTTTTGGCGAAGCATTTCCATGATCTCACTGACGGTATGCTGCCCAGTAAGCAGGGGCATTACAAAATCCGCATCTTCATGGCTCATTCCGCTTGCCCACAAGCTTTCACGGATCAATACGTGGTTGGAACGACGGAAGTAGGTTTGCAACGTGCGCAGCACGCGTCCTTCCAGATTCGTTTTCAGCTTCAATTCAGTTGTAGACATAATGAACCACCTCTTCAAACTTGTTCAATCCAATACCCTTTATTATGGCTTATTTCTCCAGAAGAATCAATCTTTCAACCTGTAAAAAATACGTGTGACAATCACGCAACCCTTTGCTTATACTTTGTAGTACGATTAAGGTAAGACAAAAATGAAGGAGAAAAGTAAATGATTTCGCTTAAAACACCTGAACAGATCAATGCCATGCATGAAGCTGGCAAGATTTTGGCTGCATGTCATCGAGAGATCGCCCAGCGAATTCGCCCTGGGGTAACCCCTCGTGAAATCGATCAATTCGTAGAAGCTTTCCTAGCTAAACACGGTGCTACTCCTGAGCAAAAGGGGTATATGGGCTATCCCTTTGCCACATGCGCTTCCGTTAATGATGTGATCTGCCACGGTTTTCCCGGTGACAAACCGCTGAAAGACGGGGATATTGTCACGATCGATATGGTTGTAAACAAAAATGGATGGCTGGCTGACTCAGCATGGTCCTATGCTGTCGGTACGATTTCTCCAGAAGCAGAGCGACTTCTGCGCGTAACCGAGGAAGCACTCTATCTCGGTATTGAACAAGCGGTTGTTGGGAATCGGATTGGGGACATTTCCCATGCCATTCAAGTCTTTGCCGAACAGCAAGGCTACTCGGTGGTTCGGGATTTCACCGGTCATGGCATTGGCAGTCAAATGCACGAAGAGCCATATGTCCCTCACTTCGGGCCAGCCGGCAAAGGTCCTCGCCTGAAAGAAGGCATGGTGATCACCATTGAACCGATGCTGAATATCGGAACTTACCACGCCCGTGTAGATGAAGATGGCTGGACGGCTCGAACTCGCGATGGCAGCTTGTCTGCCCAGTATGAGCATACCATTGCGATTACTGCAGATGGTCCGTTGATTTTGACGAAGCAATAATTTGTGCGAACATTGTGGTGGGGGAAGGGAAAAACGGGCGGGCTGCGTTCTTGCCACACCCACGAGGGAGTGCTTGCTGTCCGGTTCCGCTGCCAAAAACGGTACGTCGCGCAAAAATTTCGAGGAAGCAATTTCAAACGTAGAGGTTGCGCGACAGGCTTGTACCGTTTTTGGCAGCTCCACCTTGGAAGGTGTGACAAAGACTCCGCCCCGTCCCGTTCTTCCCTTCCTCGCGTTGCACCTACTACAATGCGAACGGACAAAAGAGAAAAATGAATGGAACGTATACAGCGGCTTCTGAAACGCTGATGAGCACGTTTCGAAACGGAGCCTGCGAAGCCCTGCTTAGCAGAGCCGTGAATTTTCGATTTCCTAAAAACATAAAAAGGAGGGTCGCTTCCCCTCCTAAAAACAGAGTGGCACGGCGTAAAGCCTGCCACTCTGTTTATTTTTTGCTTAGCTGGTCACTTTAGTGCCACAGTGAACGATCATTTCTTCGATTGCCTGGACATCTCTTTCCAATTGGCGAATGTCTTCTTCAATGAGCTGTTTCAAATGCTGTTTCTCGCGCAAAATCTTCCGCGTTTTTTCCAGGCGCTCATTCATGTCAAAAATGCCGACGTACACAAACTTTCCCTCCCTATGTAAGTTCCTCACCTTACATTGTATGCAGGAGTGATTGATTGTTGAATCAATTTTACAATTTTGCACTTTTCATGAACTTGGATGTGACCGCAAGCGGTCAAAAAAAACGGTCATGACCGTTTTTTACTGATACTTTGCAAGCTCTGCACGGAGGCGATGTACCTCTTGCTGCAGTGCCCGCTTCTCCAAGCGTTCGATCTCTTCATCAAGATCATGCAATCGCTGATACTGCCCATCAAGGCCATGACCATAGCTGCTAAACAGCGGCTCCTTTGGCATGATGAACGCTAACAGGAAATAGATGAGGGCTGGGATACCAAAAAAGATTGTCAACAAAACGACCCCAATCCGCACAAAGGTAGGATCAATGCCGAGGTATTGTCCAAACCCGCTACATACGCCAAATAATTTCCGATCGTGCCTCGACCGATATAAACGTTGCTTCATCTCAACCAATCCTTTCTATCGACTAACGAATATCTTTGTATCTATACGATAGCCGAAAACCACCCTTGGCCAAAACTGACCGCAGTGGGATCTTTTCTCCGCCCTGGGACGGATCGTCCAATCGGTATGAGAAGCTTTGGCGCAGCACACGCTACAGAAGAGGTGATGAGCATTGCCAATCATTCTTCTTCTGCTGCTGGGCTTTCTGGCTGGCTGCGGTGTAAACGACGACCCACAGTCCACGGATCATCTCGGCACACAGAGCGACTCCAGCGCTTACGTCCTGCAAAGCATCGTGCATCCGTTTGGCTTGGAACCCAATTTTACGCCTTATGGGACTCCTGTCAATGCTGGGACAAGCGGTGAGTACGACCGCCAAATTCGTCCCGATGCCGTATCCGACTATAGGCAAGAATAGCAGCAAACAGCCTCCACGTATGTAAGTGGAGGCTGTCTGCATGCTGCCGCTTATTTCGTGTCCAAGACTGGACGCGGTCTGTCAAATATCTCACCGATCGTCCCGTAAGAATGACCAGCCAGCCTGCTGATGGCACCGAATTTGCGCGTATCGATTTTCCCTTCATGAAACAGTTCATCCGCAATCTGGACATGCACCACTTCGCCGATGATCAAATCAGATGCTGCAGGAGTCCCCAGCGTGACTATCTGATGCAAGCGGCATTCAAAATGGATCCGCGATTCGCCCAAGCGCGGTGCTTGCACCTGCATGGCTGGAAGTGCGGTCAACCCCAACTCTGCTACTTCACTGACATCCGGCGGATAATCGGCAGACGATTGGTTAACCGCCTCAACATTGTGCAAATCCACCATATTCACCACAAAATCACCTGTTGCTTGAATATTGCGAGCCGTATCCTTCATTACAGCTCCCGGTCTGCGTGCCACGGCGATGGAGATCATCATCGGATCAATGCAAGCCACATTGAAATAGCTAAACGGGGCTGCATTGACCACTCCATCCTTGCTGACCGAGGTTACCCACGCGATCGGGCGCGGAATAATCCCACCGATGAGCAGCTTATATTTCTCCTGACGCTCCAATTGTGCAATCGATAGCTCTGCCATGGCGCCTCCTTACTCAGCCGAAGGCAGCCAGCTGCTCATATAGGACGCATCTTCCACTGTAGCAGCTTGTTTCGTTACCAACAGCGGATGGAACGTGTCCAGCATGACAGCCAGCTCCTTCGTCTCTTTTTTGCCGATGCTGGCCTCAATCTTGCCTGGATGCGGTCCATGCGGGATGCCCATCGGATGAAGCGTGAGCGAACCTTCATAGATGCCGCGCCTGCTCATAAAATTGCCATCCACATAGTAGAGCACCTCATCGCTTTCCACATTGCTGTGAAAATACGGGGCGGGAATCGCCTGCGGGTGATAATCATACAGCCGCGGTACGAATGAGCAGATGACGAAATTTTGCCCCGCGAAGGTTTGATGCACAGGCGGCGGCTGATGAACCCGTCCTGTGATCGGTTCGAAATCGTGGATACTGAGGGCATATGGATAGAGATAGCCATCCCAGCCTACTACGTCAAAGGGATGAAAATCAAAGAAATAGCTGTATAGAGAGTCTCCCTTCTTGACTCGCACCTCATGCGTCCCTGTTTCCACATGGGTGTCCAGCCGCTCCGGTAAGCGCATATCCCGTTCGCAAAACGGGGAATGCTCCAACAGTTGGCCATGCTCGTTGCGGTAACGCTTTGGCGGCACGATCTCATTTTGCGACTCAATGACTAGAAAACGGCTATCTACCCCATCCTTTGGCACAACCCGGTAAGTGGTCCCAATCGGAATGACCAGATAATCTCCTGGCCGATAGGAAATCGTGCCGTAGACCGTCTGCAGCTCGCCTTCCCCGTAATGAACAAAGAGCACCTCATCGCCATCCGCATTGCGATAAAAGTAATTCATCGGTTCTGTCGGGATGCATATAGCCAGTACGACATCCTGATTCCCCAGCAAATATTGTCTGCCGGAAACCGGATCGCCTCCTGCAGGGAGATCAAAGCTGAGAAAATGCCGATGCTTCAAGTCCTCCTGTGGAAGATATTCGAGCTTTCGGTCAGCATACTTTCTTGTCTCCCTTACTTGTGTTGGCGGGTGATGATGATACAGAATCGACTGAATGCCGGAGAAGCCTTTGGTTCCCATCAGCTGCTCCCGATATAATTCTCCGTTGGGTTTGTAAAAGGTCGTATGTCGTTTATGCGGGATTTCCCCCATGCGATAATAAAATGGCACATTACTCCCTCTCTTTCCATCCATTATCTAGATTCAGAAATGCGACTGCGCAAAACACCCAAGCCATCCACTTCCAGCTCGACCACATCGCCAGGTTGAAGCCACGGATAGTGCTCTGAGCCAAGCTCCAGGATACAGCCGGTCCCCACTGTCCCAGAGCCGATCACATCCCCCGGATAAAGGGGGCAATCGGCTGATGCCCGAGCTATCATTTCCGCAAACGTGTAGTAGAGATCCCGCAAATTGCCGCGGGAATACTCCACACCGTTTACGCGCGCCACCATGTTTAGGTCATATCTGGCTCCCTTTTCCGAGGGATGCATCCTGTCAGCCAACTCATCTGGCGTGACCAGCCACGGGCCAAGCGAAGTAGCAAAATCCTTTCCTTTGGCCGGCCCGAGTCCGACCTTCACTTCCTCCCGTTGCACATCTCGAGCGCTCCAATCGTTCAAGATACAAAACCCTGCGATATGCCGGTCAGCCTCCTGTACCGAAATATCCATGCCGCCCTTGCCAATGACACAGGCAACCTCCAATTCATAATCCAGCCAGCTTGTCGCTTTTGGCCGATGCACAGGCTCGTCGGGACCGAGAAAGGCATTCGCATTGGAAAAATAAAAGACTGGAAACTGATACCATTCCGGAACCATGGACAGCCCTCTTTTCTCACGCGCCGTCTTGACATGTGCCTCAAACGCGTAAAAGTCGCGAAAGCTGTTCGGGCGCGGAATGGGGGAACCCAACACTACGTCCTCCAGCGGCTGCGCCTTCCGAAAAGCGGCCGCCTGCATACCAGTTGTGTATTGCAGCTCCTGCAGCCGTTCATACCAATGCTCCCAGTCCGTCAGAAGCTCCATCACCGTGGAAGGCGCATCCGTGAGCGCTTCCTGTACGTCGAGGATGCCTTGGTCCATCCGTATGCCAGCGCGCCAGCTTTGCCCTGGCGTCGTATGTCGTTTATACGAAACGAGCTTCAATCGCTCACCCCCTTTCCCTTTGCCCAAAAGAAAAACCCAGTCACGCCCGCTCTTCCTGTATCCCAGCAAACAAACCACGCTTGCGGCAATGTTCAAGAAGAGCGAAAAAGCGATGACTGGGTCTTGTCTACTCTTTGTGACGAAAGACCTTGTGGGTCCTCCCCCCATAGACAGCCAGCTTGCATTTCACCAACTCACACAAATGTATGTTATTTCTATCATATCGAAAACGCTTACAAAGCGCCAGTGGAAACAAAATATTTAGCCAGAGCACTGCTCCACCAGCTTCGCCATGTCGGATGGAAGCGGCTCTGTCAACGTGAGCGGCTTGCCGTTCCGCGGATGGCGCAAGGATAACTGTACGGCATGCAAAGCTTGTCGGCCGATCCTTTCCCTGCTCCCCCCATACAGATCGTCCCCCAGCAATGGATGCCCCAGCGAAGCCAGATGCACCCGAATTTGATGGGTTCTGCCCGTTTCGAGCTGCAGCTCCAGCCACGACCAGTCGTCCCCTTCTGCGAGAACGCGAAAAAAGGTCCGGGCCGGCTGTCCATCGGGGCGCACCATCCGTTCGATAATCGATCCGTCGCGAAGACCGATGGGAGCATCAATCACCCCCTGTTTCTCCAGCAGCTTGCCATGGACAATCGCTTGGTACGTACGCTTCAATGTTCGATCCTTTTGCATGCGTGCACACTGCTCATGCGCCCACTGACTTTTCGCTACGATCATCAGCCCCGACGTATCCTTATCCAGTCGATTCACCGGCCGGAAGCTGTGCGTCTCTCCTTTGGACAAATAATACGCCACCACTCCGTTGGCTAATGTGCCCTCCGGATGTGTCCGTGTAGGATGGACGACCAGCCCATGCGGTTTGGCTACAATAAGCAAGTCCTCGTCTTCGTAGCGGATGGCAAGCGGCATTTCCTGTGGCTCGAGATGGTTCATCTCATCCATCGGCAACCGGACCACCACGAGATCGCCTGCCGCCAGTTTTACGGTCACATAGACCGGCTGCCCATTGAGCAAGATTTCTCCGCCGTGCTTCGCCTTGGTCAGCAGACGGCGTGACACCCCGTACCCGCTTTGCAGCACATCGCGAATCGTCTGTCCGTCCTCCTGCTCACCCGCTACAAATCGCAACAATTCTTCCAGCATGTCTGTCTCCTTTTTGTGCGTTTAATGCTTATGAATCACCAGGCGACTCCCTGTTTTCTTGACAGAAAGCGAAGCGCTTCCCCCGATCGGAAATGTGAACATCGGAGTGGTATGTCCAAAATCTGCCTGTGCCAATACCGGGATGCCTTGCAGCTCTTGCTTGGTCGCAATGATCTGCAGCAGCTTTTCCTGGGTCATGTTGCTTTCCTTTTGAAAACGGCCGATGACGATCCCTTTTACCTGTGAAAAGCCCGGCTGATGCAGCAATGATTGCAGATCCCGGTCAAACGTCGGAGCATCCACCACGTAATCATCTTCCAAAAAGAGAATGGCCCCTTGCACGGAAGGCATGTACCCAGTGCCATGCAGCAGGTTGAGCGTGCAAAGGTTGCCTCCGATGATGGTTCCTTCTGCCTCCCCCTCTTGAATGGCGAGATAGCCCTCATTCGGGATGAAGGTACGGTTCTCCTGATCGTAATACCAGGCATCATCACTCCATGCAGAAGAAGGAGCCACTTCAATAGGTTCTTCGGACATCAAGCAGCGTTGGAAATAGTCGAGAATATAGTCGAAGCCCTTCTCCATGCCAAATGTAGAAAAATGAGGTCCCGAGTAGGTGATCACCCCGGTTTTCGCATAGATGGCATTGGCCAGCGCTGTAATATCGGAGTATCCGCAGAGAATTTTCGGATTTTGCCGGATTAACTCGTAATCCAGATAGCTCAGCAGCTGATTGCTGTTAAAACCGCCGATGACGGTCAGGATCGCCTTTACCTTAGGGTCAGCAAACGCTTCGTGCAAATCGGCTATCCGGTGTTCAATAGAGCTTGAATCAAACAGGTCCCGCTCCAGCACATGCTGTCCAAAGCTTACCTGAAAACCAAGCGCTTCCAGCCGTTCAATCGTCCGCTCTCTTTCTCTTACGCCGATAATATCCAGGCTGCGGCTTGGGGCAACTACCCGGATTTCGTCACCTTTTTGTAGTTTTGCAGGAATCATCCGTCCGTCTCCTCTCTGTCATTTTTTTCGCGATACGATGTTGGTATCCACGATCATATCCTTTTTTGCCCAAAAGAAAAACCTCTCCGCGAGAAAAAAGCGAAGAGGTTGCGTTTCGTAACAGGTCAGGCAGCTTATTTTGCAGCCTTTGCCGCTTCAATTGCTGCTTCATAGTTTGGATGTTCACCAGCAGCTGGCACGTACTCAGCGTAAACCACTGTGTCATTCGCATCCACAACGAATACAGCACGGCTCAGCAAGCGCCATTCTTTGATCGCCACGCCATATGCTTGACCGAAGGAAAGGTCACGGTAGTCGGAAACGGTTTGCACTTTATCGATGCCAGCCGCTCCGCACCAACGTTTTTGCGCGAAAGGCAAGTCTACGGAAACAGTCAGGATGGTTACGCCATCGAGTTTCGCTGCTTCTTCGTTAAAACGGCGAGTTTGCGCATCGCACACACCGGTGTCAAGCGATGGAACCACGGAAATGATGCGAACGGTTCCTTTCGAATCATCCAATGTTACTGGAGTCAGATCGTTAGCAAGTACTGTGAAGTTTGGAGCTTTGTCGCCTGCTTTCAGTTCTGGACCAAGCAGAGTAACGTCTCCTTTAAATTGAAATGCGCCTTGACGCTCTACAGCTGTTGTCATGGTTTGATTCCTCCCATCAAAATGGTAATCGTTATGTAATACAAGTCTCATCATACCTTATTTTTTGGAGATTTTCATCATTCTCACGGTGTAAAAGTTTTATGAATGAAATAGAAAATGTTTAGCCTCATACTGCCCGACCCGCTTAATGCTCTTGATCTCATGTTCATAGTCCCAATCGCATTTTCGATTCAGCTCGTGACAGCGCAGCAGTCCATGATACAGGGCAAAGGTAAAGCATACGCCAGACAGCTCATAGCGAGTCACCATTTTCTCCGGGGCGAAGGTGTTGACGATTTCCACCAGATGATCGGCTCGCTCTCTCCGACTACCCGTAGGCGCCAGATAGCCCATGCGCAGCAGGACAGAAGCATAATCAAACTCACCGCTGTCGTCATAATCGTAGGTACAATCAGAAGTAGCCAGATGATCTAACAGTTCTCCTAGATCCATCAATTCAAAAGCAGCCGGCTTGGGCAGGGAGATCACAGAACCGTCGTTATTGACAAAATAGATCTGATCGCGATATTGAAATATCAACTCATCATCCGGCACTTCATCACGGTACAGCCAATGGGATGAGGGGATTAATAACCTCCAGATGTCGGCTGGCGCTGCAGAAAATAACTCCACGCTACTCCCTCCTTGCTTCCTCACACATTCCGGTTGCCTTCGCCGCTTTCTAGCAGGAAGACACTCTCTACCATTGTGGACAAAAGCAGAAGGTCGTATTCCTAATCATCACTTGTGTCGCATAAACGTACGCCAATCTCCTCCGGCAACGCGAATCCCGGTCCGAGCGATGGCTGCTTCTAATTGAGGGCCCGCGATATACAGAAAAGCTTCGGTTGGTTTATCCGTTTCAAGCAAAGTCACGGTCGCCTTTTGTCTTTCATATTCATTATGCATATCCGTAGGGCCATAATAGTCTTCCAACTCGTCCAGACCCCTCAGCGCATTTTCATAGATATCCGGGGCAAAATATAGCAATTCACCGTACACCCATGCATGTGGGTCATCCGTGGGAACAAGCGCTGGATAGCCGCGATCGGTCAAATGAAACAGCTTTCCTCTTGTCTTTGCCCGCACCCGATGATGTGGATACGGCTCTACAAAACGACGATGGTTCGCAAATCCGACAAGCAAGCTTCCATACACAAACACCGGCAGTTTTGTCCCCATTTTTTCCCCAACCTTTCTTTATATCCAACAAAATGTATCGGAAAAACATTTTTTGCGTGTATCCGTACGGTTAATTTTGTATATTAACAGTATAAATACCATTACAATCAAAATGGAGCATACGCCAAGGGGGAGAAGCCATGCAAAAGAGAAAGATCAATCGTCTGCTCGTCGCGAACCGCGGAGAGATCGCTATCCGTATTTTTCGTGCCGCGACTGAGCTGGGAATTCGTACGATCGCGATTTATTCCGAGCAGGATAACGTCGCGCAGCATCGTTTCAAAGCAGATGAATCGTATCTGGTCGGTGCCGGCAAAGGCCCGATCGAGGCTTATCTCGATATTGAGAGCATCATTGAAATCGCCAAGCGCAATGATGTCGACGCCATTCATCCCGGCTATGGTTTTCTTTCAGAAAATGCAGAATTTGCCCGTCGTTGCGCCGAAGTCGGTATCACCTTTATCGGACCGTCCTCTGACTTGATCGACAAGTTTGGTGACAAGGTGGAAGCGCGGAAAATCGCTATCGAAGCAGGAATCCCCGTGATTCCAGGCACCCCTGAGCCGATCGAGACCTTGCAGGAAGCCATGTTGTTCGCTCGTGAGCATGGTTATCCGATCATAATCAAAGGCGTCTCGGGTGGCGGCGGACGCGGCATGCGGATTGTCCGTTCGCAGGATGAACTGCCGGAAGCGCTCGACCGCGCTCGCTCGGAAGCACGCTCCGCCTTTGGCAATGCCCATGTTTATCTGGAGAAATATCTGGAGCAGCCCAAGCATATCGAAGTCCAAATCATCGGAGACCATCATGGAAATATCGTCCACCTGTTTGAGCGCGATTGCTCGATTCAACGCCGCCATCAAAAAGTAGTGGAAGTGGCGCCAAGTCTGGCTCTGGATGAGGAATTGCGGGAAAAGATTTGCGGTGCTGCCCTCAGCCTGATGCAACAGGCAGGCTACACGAATGCCGGTACCGTCGAATTTTTGCTGACGCCTGATCAGAAGTTTTACTTTATTGAAGTAAACCCGCGCATTCAAGTAGAGCATACCATTACCGAGCTGATTACAGGAATCGATATCGTTCAGACGCAAATCAAAATTGCCGAGGGACATGCCCTGCACGATGCGGAAATTGCCATCCCTGAGCAGCAACAGATCCAACGTAACGGTTATGCCATTCAATGCCGGGTGACGACAGAAGATCCGGAAAACGGCTTTTTCCCTGATGCGGGCAGATTGCTTGCTTGGAGATCAGGCGGTGGCTTCGGTGTCCGCCTCGATAGCGGCAATGGCTACCCGGGAGCGATCATCACCCCTTTTTACGATTCGCTTCTGGTGAAGATCTCGACCTATGGACCTACCTTCGAGCAAGCTTCGCGCAAGATGTATCGTACGTTGCGGGAATTCCGGATTCGCGGGGTAAAAACCAACCTGCCTTTCCTGGAAAATGTGGTGACCCATCCAGACTTTTTAAGCGGAAAATACGATACCTCTTTTATTGATACCAAACCAGAGCTGTTCAACTTCCCAGGACGTCAGGACCGCGGAACCAAGCTGCTCCATTACATTGGCAACACGATTGTCAATGGCTACCCAGGGCTTGCCAAGCCAGAGAAAAAACCATTCTTTGATTCGCCGCGGATTCCGAAAACGCCTTATTCTCAGCCCTATCCGGACGGAACCAAACAGATTCTGGAGCGCGAGGGTGCGGACGGACTGGTCCGCTGGATCAAGGAACAGAAAAAAGTGCTCGTGACCGACACAACCTTCCGTGACGCTCATCAATCCTTGTTTGCTACCCGTGTGCGCACGTATGACATGGCCGCAATCGCGGAAGCAACCGGAAAGCTGGGAGCCGATCTGTTCTCTCTGGAAATGTGGGGCGGAGCAACTTTTGATACGTCCATGCGCTTCTTGTCGGAATCGCCATGGGATCGCCTGCAAATCTTGCGTCAGCGCATTCCGAACATCCTCTTCCAGATGCTCCTGCGTGGTGCCAATGCGGTTGGCTACACCAACTATCCGGACAACGTCATTCAAGCATTCGTCAAGACAGCCGCAGAGGAAGGTATCGACGTCTTCCGCATCTTTGACAGCTTGAACTGGCTGCCGGGCATGCAGACTGCCATCGATGCCGTCAGACAAACCGGAAAGATCGCCGAGGCTGCCATTTGCTATACCGGTGATATTCTCGATACGAGCAAAACCAAATACACGTTGAAATATTACGTAGAATTGGCCAAGGAACTGGAAAAAGCAGGTGCCCATATCCTCGCGATCAAGGACATGGCCGGCCTATTGAAGCCTTATGCCGCTTATGAGCTGATCAACGCTTTGAAGCAGGAAATCGGCATCCCGATCCATCTCCACACCCATGATACATCGGGCAATGGCGGTGCGATGCTGCTCAAAGCTGTGGAAGCTGGCGTTGACATCGTGGATACTTGCCTCAGCTCCGTGTCCGGCCTTACTTCACAACCCAGCTTGAATGCCTTGGTGGCTTCTCTGGAAAGAACGGAACGCGACACTGGCCTTGACCTGAACCATTTCAACAAACTCTCGGACTACTGGCAGGATATTCGCCCGCTCTATCAAGGCTTCGAGAGTGAAATGAAAGCGAGCAACGCGGAAGTATACGTTCACGAGATGCCGGGTGGTCAATATACCAACTTGGAGCAGCAGGCCAAGGCGGTCGGGCTGGATGGCCGCTGGGATGAGGTCAAAGCGATGTACACGACCGTCAACCGGATGTTTGGCGACATTGTCAAGGTGACACCGTCCTCTAAGGTTGTAGGCGATATGGCTCTGTTCATGGTGCAAAACGGATTGACCGAGGAAAACATCTTCGAAAAAGGGGCGCGTCTCGATTTCCCTGACTCCGTCATTCAATTTTTCCAAGGCTATATCGGTCAGCCGCCGGGAGGATTCCCGAAAGAGCTGCAAGCCTTAATCCTGAAAGGCCGTGACTATTTTACCACTCGCCCAGGTGAGCTCCTTGCTCCCGTGAATTTCACAAAGGTGAAGGAAGAGCTGGAAAGTAAAATCGGTCGTGAAGCCAGCGATTTGGACGTATTGTCCTATATCATGTACCCGCAAGTATTCCTCCAGTATGATCAAAGTTTGAAGGAATACGGCGATCTTTCCTTCCTGAATACGGCAACCTTCTTCTACGGCTTGCGTCCGGGCGAAGAAACAGCTGTCAGTATCGAGCGAGGAAAAACATTGATCATCAAGCTGATCGCCGTGGGCAATCTGCAGCCGGATGGCAATCGCGTGATTTATTTCGAGTTGAATGGGCAAGCGCGTGAAGTCAAGGTCCGCGACAAATCGGCCGTCATCTCCGAACAGATCCGTCCGAAAGCCAACCCGCAAAATCCGAGCCATCTCGGTGCCTCCATGCCTGGTAAAGTGTTGAAGGTACTGATTGAGGTCGGTGACAAGGTGAAAAAAGGCGAGCATTTATTAATCAGCGAAGCGATGAAAATGGAGACCACGATCCAGGCACCGATGGATGGAAAAGTAAAAGCCGTGCACGTAAAAGCAGGCGATGCCATTGAAGCTGGTGACTTATTGCTGGAAATCGACTAAGAGGGAGGTGCAGGCAGATGGTTGCCTCTGTGCCAAAAGTATTGAGGAGTGAGCGGACCAAGCCCTATTCCTGGCATATGGCCCAGGTCCAGCTTCGCGGGAAAGTAAACCCTATCCAATCGTACTCACAGCATCGGCTCTATCAAAAGGAGCAAGAGTGGCTGGCAACCAGCGCCAATGCCCTCTCTGCCCAATACGAAACCATACGCAATCTCGACAAAACAGCTGCTGAACTGGAGAAAACCTTTCAGAGTCTGGCAAATGGCGAAGCTGGTCAAGAAGGAATCGAACAGCTTGTCCAATTGACCAGCCAGATCGTTTCCCAGCTTTCTCGGCGAGCCAACCAAATGCCCGAACAGGATGATGCTGCAGCTCCCCTCTCAGCTGCTCTAACGCCACTGTTCAATTTAGGCATTCGTAAAGATTCGGATGGGAGCTACCAGCTCGATCCAGACAGATTTCGCTTCATGCTTGATGTTGACTTTGCCTATGTACGACAAGCATTCACAGGTAATGAAGGTTTGGTGAAACAGATCAGGGACTCGCGCCGTCAGCTGGAGCAGCAACCTTTTGATGTCAGCCTTTCTGGGCGATCCGCTGAAAAGCAGAATCCTTATCTGGCTTATGAGCTTCCCCAGCTGTTTCTTCAACAGGCTGCGTCTCAATGCATGTTTTTCAATCACTATTTTTAAATTCACGGATGTTCGAGGTCCCTTTCGAGTGTAAAGAAACCTTGTTTCTTTACACTCTTTTTTATATACAAAGATAAGATGTTTAGCCGTTCTCTTGGCATCGACGCAGAAAGTACAGATGCTGCGTCTACAACTTCAGTGTTCGTTTCCGTAGCATCAACGCACCTCTAATCCAAGCGAACTAGTTGGAATTGGTTCCATTTCCCCATCCGCGCACTGCCGAATCCGTACCATTCTGACGATCTTCCTCAGCAGTTTTACAGCGAGAGCGAGCAGAGCAAGTCCTACAATTACTTGCGTTAACGCTCCACGCTGGCATTGACTAGAGCGACAAGTGAAAGCCGCTCTTTTTTTGTGCACTTTTTTCCATCTAGGCTCTTGCATACGTGACAAATTCGTTATATGATCAAAACAACCTAAATTCCGATTAGTTTAGTGTGAATTAAAACGAAGGAGGTTGTTACGTTGGCGTACCAAGCAGCATGGGCAGATTCGCCAGATAAATTAAACAAAACTGAATTGATCAAATTAGAGAAAGTCAGCCACTTTATGATGCGGGTGCGTTTCCCTTCCGTCCAGTTGTCCTCGGAACAAGCTCGTGATCATAGAAAAAAAGCCTGCATCGGCAGGGTGTGGATTTGTGGTTATCTATGATCCTATATTACTTGACGATTGCCATCGCCCTCTTTTTCGCCATGAACATAGGAGCAAGCGGCACAGCTGCTTCCATGGGAGCAGCCTACGGCTCCGGTGCCGTCGCGACCAGGCGGGTGGCCGCCGGCCTCGCCGCAATCGCCGCATTCCTGGGAGCCATCCTTGGCGGCGGGGAAGTCGTCAAGACGATCAGCGGCGGAATTATTCCCGCTTCCCTTTTGCAAACGGAAGTGGTCACGATTATTCTGGTCTCTGCTACCTTGACGCTGTTCCTCGCTAATCTGCTCGGAATCCCTCTGTCTACCAGTGAAGTGACGGTTGGTTCAATCGTTGGCGTTGGTCTCGCTTATCAGTCACTTTTCGCCGGTAAACTGCTGGAGATCGTCTTATTTTGGTTACTGGTCCCTCTTTTCGCTTTCACGATTGCCCTTGTGCTTGGCTGGATCATACGGCGAGCGGAACAAAAATGGCCTGGATTGTCGTCGCACGGCACTCGCTGGTGGTGGTTAAAATGGTTGCTTATTTTTGCAGGAATGCTCGAAGCCTTCTCTGCAGGGATGAACAACGTCGCCAATTCAGTTGGACCTGTGATCGGAGCGAATTTGTTGGAATCTTCCGAGGGTTTATGGCTAGGAGCCGTTTTTATGGCCTTGGGTGCGTTTCTCCTCGGAGGTCGCGTCTTGGAAACCAATGGAAAGAAAATTACCCAGCTCTCCCTTTTGCAAGGAAGCGCCGTTTCCCTTACTTCAGGCGGCCTTGTCATTATCGCCTCCATATTTGGCATTCCGGTCCCTTTGACGCAAGCCACCACCTGCGCCATTCTCGGGATCGGCACTGCCGATAATGGATTTCGCCTGTGGCAGCAGCAAGTCATCAAGCAAATTATCATGGTATGGATCGTCTCCCCTGTTTCTTCTCTGGTCGTCTCGTTTTTGTTGATCAATTCCTTAATGACCGTCAATTTCTACGTGGTCGTTGCCGTCGCCAGCGCCTTTGTCGCGACATTAGGCTTGGGGCGCTTGAACCAGGCGATACGACACGAGAAACAAGCCATTCATGATCAAGGAGGAGGAATTTGATGAATAACAGCAAGCAAACCTTCAGATACGAATCACTGCAGCCCGAAGATTATGACCAGCTTAATCAACAGCTGAGTGGGAAGGATGCACTGGACGTCATTCGCTGGGCCTTTCAACAGTATGAGGAAGATCTAGCTTACGCTTGTAGCTTTGGAGCGGAAGCAATGGTCCTTTTGGATTTGATTTCCCAGATCAGA
Organism: Bathyarchaeia archaeon; assembly: GCA_035644815.1. GTDB lineage: Bacteria > Bacillota > Bacilli > Brevibacillales > Brevibacillaceae > Brevibacillus_F. The sequence goes on from DASQNU010000168.1 coordinate 15,729, forward strand.
CCCGATGCCTCCATCATCTTTTTAGACACCGGCGTTCATTTCCCCGAAACCTATCAATTGATTGAACAAGTGAAGCAGCGTTATCCCCGTCTGCGCATCAACATGGTTGAGCCTGAGCTGACGTTAGCCGAGCAAGCTGAAGCGCATGGAGAAGCCTTGTGGGAACGTGATCCGGATCTATGCTGTCAAATCCGCAAAATTGATCCGTTGAAGAAAGCCATGGCCGGAAGGGTCGCATGGCTCTCAGGGCTACGCCGTGAGCAGTCGCCTACACGCGCCCACCTTCGCTACGTCAACCCTGATCATAAATTTGCCAATGTAAAAGTATGCCCGTTGATCGAATGGAAGCAAGAGGAGATCTGGATGTATATCAAACTGCACCAGTTGCCTTACAATCCGTTGCATGACCAGCTGTATCCAAGTATTGGCTGCCAACCTTGTACGCGTCCGGTTCAGCCGGGCGAAGATGAGCGTGCTGGCCGCTGGGCTGGCCGTGGAAAAACAGAGTGTGGATTACATAAATAATAGACCCATAGGAAAAGGAGAGAACCAAAGATGGCTGTAAGCATTCCTCATGGAGGTACGTTAATTCGCCGGATTGCGGAACATCAGGAGCTTCCCGCATCCCTCCCCCACATTGAAATCGATGCCGTTGCGCTGTCTGATCTGGAATTAATTGCGATTGGCGTATACAGTCCACTAACCGGATTTCTTGGCAGCAACGATTACAAAAGCGTCGTCGAGCGCATGCGTCTCGCTGACGGCACGGTCTGGAGCATCCCGATTACACTGCCGGTTTCCGAGGAGCAAGCAGCCTCCTTACAAATCGGAGAACGTTTCCTGCTCGCTCATCAGGGAACTGTCTATGGTGCTTTGAACCTCACCGAAATCTATCGTCCCGATAAAGAACAAGAAGCCAGCCAAGTGTATCGAACAACAGACCTCGCCCATCCTGGTGTCGCGAAGCTGATGAGTCGCGGCGACGTATATCTGGCGGGCGACATTATGTTGTACCGCCGCTCTGCCAAGAGTTATCCCGCTTATGAACTCGATCCGGAGGAAACTCGCCGTCTGTTTGCAGAAAAAGGCTGGAGCAGCATCGTCGGCTTTCAGACACGAAATCCGGTCCACCGTGCCCACGAGTACATCCAAAAGGCAGCTCTCGAAATTGTGGATGGCTTGCTGCTCCATCCTCTCGTCGGGGAGACAAAATCAGATGACATCCCTGCTGCGATTCGGATGGAAAGCTATGAAGTGCTGCTGAATGAGTACTATCCAAAAGATCGCGTACAACTGGCTGTTTTCCCTGCTGCCATGCGTTATGCCGGACCAAGGGAAGCCATCTTCCATGCGATCGCCCGCAAAAACTACGGCTGCACCCACTTTATTGTAGGCAGGGATCACGCAGGCGTAGGCAATTACTACGGCACATATGACGCGCAGTTGATATTCCGCGAATTTGCGCCGGAAGAGCTGGGCATTACTCCTCTCTTCTTTGAGCACAGCTTTTTCTGCAAAAAATGCGGGAACATGGCTTCGACCAAAACATGCCCGCATGATGCTTCGGAGCATCTGATCCTCTCGGGCACAAAGGTACGCCAAATGCTTAGCGAAGGTATTGCTCCTCCGCCTGAGTTCAGCCGTCCGGAGGTAGTCGAAGTATTAATTCGCGGTGTGCGGGCGACTGTCCAAAACTAAACTGAAAAAACAGGAGGATGTGTATGAGTACCCCCCATATTGTTTGGCATGAGGCTACCATCAGCAAAGCGGATCGCCAGCAGAAGCTCGGCCACAAAAGCGCCATTCTCTGGTTTACCGGTCTATCGGGTGCAGGCAAATCGACCATCGCCAATGCGCTGGAGCATCGACTCCATGCTGCTGGCATTCATACCTATCTTCTGGATGGGGATAACATCCGTCATGGACTGAATCGTGATCTTGGATTTTCCCCAGCAGATCGGAGCGAAAACATCCGACGAATCGCGGAAGTGGCCCGCCTTTTTGTCGATGCCGGGACGATTGTGTTAACCGCTTTTATCTCTCCCTACCGAGCCGATCGTGAGCTGGCACGGAGCTTGGTGGAGAAAGGTGAATTTATTGAAGTGTTTGTCGATTGTGCACTGGAAACATGTGAACAGCGGGATCCAAAAGGGCTTTATCAAAAGGCACGCGCCGGACAAATCCCTGAATTTACGGGGATTTCCGCCCCATATGAAGCTCCAGAAGCACCTGAAATCGTCGTTGTCAGCGACCGTGGAAGCATTTCAGACTGTGTCGAACAGATCTATGACTATCTGGTGACAAACGAATATATCCGTCATTCATGATGCAAAAAGGAGGTATCGCCATCTTGGGCATACCTCCTTTTTTATGAATTACCTAATCAACTTCGATCCATTAATTCATCCAGATCCTGATCGTTTGCATCCGTAATAATCGTAGTGGTAGGTACCATCGAGCTTCTATCTTTTTTGCCCAGCATGTCCTGTACCTTTTCTACCATTTGCGGCACCGAATCCAAGATCCGATCATAAAGATGCGTTGAATTTTCCAAAGGAATGGAACGTATTCCATTTTTCCCGACTACGAGAAAAGCCACCGGCGTGATGGAAACACCGCCGCCGCTACCGCCGCCAAACGGATGACTAATGGATGCAGTATTGGTATTGGCATATTCAAACTCACTTCCTCCTGCTGCAAAGCCAAAACCAACGCGTGAAACAGGTAAGATGACACTTCCATCCGGCGTTTCGACCGGCTCTCCAATGATCGTATTCACATCAACCATTTGCTTTAAATTTTCTAATGTTGTTCTCATTAATCCTTGAATCGGATGATCCGCCACCAAAACCCCTCCTCATAACTAAAATGCTGGAATATCAAGCTTGTTTTAGCGTTCCCTAAAAATGCGCTCTAATGTATATATACCGCTATTAATCGTTCCCCTGAGTTGCATTCGAAAACGCTCTTTTTATGTGAATTGCAGCAAGGGATAAACTGATTAGCAGTAGGAATACCAATATGTCGCACCTCGAAAAAGACCCTCGATGAATGAAGGCCTTTGTTTATACCGCCCCAACCTTACGTTCAATTGGTTCGCCTCTCGCCAACCACGCTCTGGATGGGATGGTTAGCCATTTTTGCTCCCCGACCTTTTACGTATTTCCATAAAATACGAATAGCAGCGATCATTGCGTGTCCTACCATAAAACGGAGTATGCAGCGGAAGTGAATGTGGAGCAATTGATTGTTCCATTCTGGCTGAATGCTCACGCGTGGAATTGTCCGCATCGTCACATAATGGGCGATCACCGCCACAATCATGTTCTTCAAGCCCCAGGCAATGCCCGTGAGTGCGCCTGTCTCCATTGCTTCTCCCAGACCCAGTGTCGTTTCCCACTCCAGCTTCTCACAGCGCAGCTTTTTTAGCATGTGTTTGATAATCTGCTGGAAATCATGGACATTTTCCAGCAGTTGCTGATAACGTTGATACCAATTTTTCGCCTGTGGTGCACTGAGAGCATGCGTTTTCTGATCCGAAGTAATCGGATTGCTTTGTTCCAACTTGGCATCCACTTCAGGAGTACCGTTTTTCGCTTTCAGCTTGACCATTGGCAATTCATAACGGAGCCGAATCAATCGAAACCAGCATGTCACTTCGATGTTGACTTGATCATTTTCTTTCTTGCGTTCATAAAGAATATGGATGCGCAGTGGCGTGATAAATATAAGAAACAATAGTGCGGCTATCACCAGCAGAATCCAGAGAAACAAAAAAATCCCCGCCTTTCCACCATTAGTATGGATGGAGAAGTCAGGGAATATGTTTTAATCGAGAATATATACCTTGGTGTCCTTTTGTCTTCCATAAGCGATGGCT
>DASQNU010000169.1:0-10225 GCA_035644815.1 Bathyarchaeia archaeon
CGTGAAGCCCCCTCCAAGATGAGACTTCCCACAGCGTAAGCTGGTAAGACCCCTTATAGACGATGAGGTTGATAGGTTCGGTGTGGAAGCGTGGTAACACGTGGAGCTGACGAATACTAATCGGTCGAGGACTTATCCACAACATATCCTTATGCAAGAATTGCTGCGTATCCAGTTTTGAAGGTGCAAGATCTTCCATTATTCCTTGGTAGCTCAGTTGGTAGAGCAATCGGCTGTTAACCGATCGGTCGGGGGTTCGAGTCCCTCCCAAGGAGCCATAATTGCTCCTGTAGCTCAGTCGGTAGAGCGTTTCCATGGTAAGGAAGAGGTCGCAGGTTCGATTCCTGTCGGGAGCACCATGTTACAATGGCCCGTTGGTGAAGCGGTTTAACACAGCAGCCTTTCACGCTGTCATACAGGGGTTCGAATCCCCTACGGGTCACCATTTACTGTCTGAGGTCCTCGCAAAGTACACGGAATAAGCGACGAAGCAATTGCTTCACTTTGTGGGGTTAACTGTGGAGGCTTAGCTCAGCTGGGAGAGCATCTGCCTTACAAGCAGAGGGTCGGCGGTTCGATCCCGTCAGCCTCCACCATAAATATGAAGGATGACTAATGGAAGGTCAGCTAAAAACGTCAACGTCCTGTTGACAACACTGACACTCCGACATCCATGTCGTCGCGGGATGGAGCAGCCCGGTAGCTCGTCGGGCTCATAACCCGAAGGTCGCAGGTTCAAATCCTGCTCCCGCAACCAAATATTTGGAGCTGTGGTGAAGTTGGAGTTCACGCCGGTCTGTCACACCGGAGGTCGCGGGTTCGAGTCCCGTCAGCTCCGCCAGATTTTATAATAAGTAACCATTTAAAATCTGACGAAATGATGTTATAATCAATAAGTCGCCTTGCCGGTGTAGCTCAATTGGTAGAGCACCTGACTTGTAATCAGGGGGTTGTGGGTTCAAGTCCTATCGCCGGCACCATTTTTATGAATATTGGGGAGATAGCGAAGTGGCTAAACGCGGCAGACTGTAAATCTGTTCCCTCCGGGTTCGGCGGTTCGAATCCGTCTCTCCCCACCACTTCTAAGATACCTGCCGATACAGGCAAGTGTTTGAGAGCCATTAGCTCAGTTGGTAGAGCATCTGACTTTTAATCAGAGGGTCGAAGGTTCGAGTCCTTCATGGCTCACCAGTTTTTAAATCCCAAAAAGTGAAGCGAAGCATCGTAGCATATTCCGAGTACTTTTCGGGGACCTCACAATTTTACATGCGGTCATGGCGGAATTGGCAGACGCGCTAGATTCAGGTTCTAGTGGTGGCAACACCGTGGAGGTTCAAGTCCTCTTGACCGCACCAACTTCGAATATTTGCGGACGTAGCTCAATTGGTAGAGCGTCGCCTTGCCAAGGCGAAGGTCGCGGGTTCGAGACCCGTCGTCCGCTCCACGAAAAACGTCTTGACGTTTTTCATCCTATAACGTTTTTGTGCCCTTAGCTCAGCTGGATAGAGCGTTTGACTACGAATCAAAAGGTCGGGAGTTCGAATCTCTCAGGGCACGCCATTTTATAAGTTCGGGAAGTAGCTCAGCTTGGTAGAGTACTTGGCTTGGGACCAAGGGGTCGCAGGTTCGAATCCTGTCTTCCCGACCACTTTCTTTGCGGGTGTAGTTCAATGGTAGAACTCCAGCCTTCCAAGCTGGTCGCGTGGGTTCGATTCCCATCACCCGCTCCATACATAACTTCGCTAAAAACGGGTGTGCTGCTTGCGGCATGCTCGTTTTTTTCATATGTCGAGTGTTTAGCTTATAACTATACAAAATTGTGTCAAGTTGAGTCATTTCTCCTTTCAAGGCTACAATAAAGAAGATCGAGTCAAGGAAGGAGTCCACATGATGAACAAAAAGATTACCATCATAGGAGTACCGTTAGATTTAGGGGCAGATCGCCGCGGGGTCGATATGGGGCCAGCAGCAATTCGTTACGCCGGTGTTGTAGAGCGGTTAACAGGTATGGGCTTTGAGATCAAAGACAGTGGGGATATTCAAGTGAATCGTCCTCATGCGTTTACAGAAACGGAAAATCATAAATACCTTGATGAAGTAGTGGATGCGAATAGCCTGCTAGCCGAGGCAGTTAGCAGAGAAATGGCAGATGGACGTTTTCCTTTAGTACTTGGCGGAGATCACGCCATTGCCTTGGGTACGGTTGCAGGAGTCACTTCACATGTACCTAATCTAGGTGTAATCTGGTTTGATGCGCATGGAGATTTAAATACAGGAGAAACCTCTCCTTCCGGCAATATTCACGGGATGCCATTAGCCGCAAGCTTGGGATATGGCCATCCACGCCTTGTCCAAATAGGGGGCAGAACTCCGAAGCTTAAGGCCGAAAATGTGGTGATCATTGGGGCTCGAGATCTGGATGCAGGGGAAAGGGAATTAATCAAACGTATTGGAATGAAAGTATATACCATGCATGAAATCGATAAATTGGGTATGGCTCGAGTGATGGAGGAAGCGATTGCCCATGTGAGTAAGAACACAGACGGCGTACATTTGAGTCTTGATCTCGATGGTCTGGATCCGCACGACGCACCAGGAGTAGGTACGCCGGTAATCGGAGGCATTTCTTATCGGGAGGGGCATTTGGCGATGGAAATGCTGGCGGATGCAGACGTTTTGGTATCTGCTGAATTTGTCGAGGTCAATCCAATTCTGGATCGGGAAAATATGACAGCACGTGTCGCGGTTGCACTTATGAGCTCAGCATTTGGAGACAAATTATTATAAACGCGAAAAAAGAGGGATATCGCCCCTCTTTTTTTCGTGCAGCTAAGGATCCGGCCAAAACTTGGCAGCCAGGTTTTCTAATTATCCCACGTTCGTGTGGGAATGATGCCATTTATTGAGTAACTGGTCTAAACGAACACTTAATGCGAGTACTTCCGGCGTGATTGCGGAATGTTCTTTGTAGAGTTCGTTTAATTCTCCGCGTAGTTTTTCAATTTCCTGAAGTATACTCTCCTTGTCCATCTCGAACCACGCTCCTTTTCCCTATTTTTGTACCCACCACCAGTGTATGATCAAACTAGCCGAATATGCCTATTTTGCTGTTTCTCAAGTTTTCCATAAAATTTTCACCCAAAAACGAAACCAGATGAGGTATTCTTCGTATAGTAGGAGAACGGCGATGCCGGGGAGGATCAAATGGAATTTGTAGAGAAACGATTGATGGAGCGAGCTAAGCGAGGAGATCGTGATGCATTCGCTGAGTTGATTGAAATATATAAAGATAAAATTTTCCAGTTGGCCTATCGAATGGTAGGGAATCGTCAAGAAGCTGAAGATATTGCGCAGGAGACCTTTTTGCGCGTGTATGCCAACTTGCAAACGTATGATGAAAGCTATAAGTTTTCCACATGGATCTACCGGATTGCCACGAACCTTTGCATTGACCGGGGGAGAAAGAAACGCCCGGACTTTTCATTGGATGAGCAGGTAGACGGTACGGAAGGTCTCGACTGGTACTCCCGCCTTTCTTCACCAGATAAAACGCCGGAGGAAAAAGTAGTGACGCAAGAGCTCCAGGAGACCGTACAGGAGGCATTGGATCAGTTGGCACCCAAATATCGTTCGATCATGATCCTGCGCTACATTGAGGACTTATCCTTGCAGGAAATCAGCGATGTGCTGAAGTTGCCAGTTTCCACCATCAAGACAAGAATTCACCGCGGGCGTGAAGCGTTGCGTGGCAGACTGCAATTCAGATAAAGGAAAGGAGAACATCACGAATGGAATGCAGACAAGCAAACGTCCTGATCCATGAGTTTCTCGATGGGGATCTCGACGAACTGTCCAATCAACACTTACAAACGCATCTTCATGGATGCGAGGCATGTCGACGCAAGTTGCATGAGTTTCAGACGGCTATCGTCTATGTGCAGAGTACTTCCCATGTTCATGTGTCTGCTGATTTTACCGCCCGTGTTTTAGCTCAGTTGCCGTCACCTACAAAAGCCAGCCAGTTCTCCAATTGGCTGCGGCATCACCCATTTTTGGCGGCTGCGGCTGTATTTCTGGTGCTGATGACCGGAAGTCTGACCGCATCTTGGTTTGAAACGGATGACACGCTGCAAGTCTCCTCGTCAAACCTGGATAAATTAAAGATTGATAAGGAACGCAATGTGGTGATCGTACCGTCCGGGGTCACGATTCAAGGCGATCTGGTCGTGCGCAACGGCAGTGTAGAAGTGCAAGGCCAGGTGCAAGGCAATGTCGTGGCGATCGAAGGCAAGGTATTTAAAGCATCCACTGCGCAAATTGCAGGAGAAGCAGAGTCCATTGAGGCCATCTTTGATTGGATATGGTACGAAATGAAAAATATCGGAAATGACTTGCTTCCCGTGACTCCATAAGCGAAAATAGATAAAGGTTAGCACGGCAAAGTAGCCGTGCTTTTTTCCACAAGCGAAAGAGAAATGTACGACTGACATGGAGCGAGAAGATGGGGGCTTCGTAATGGGTTCGATCGATTATGGGGATTTGATCCGGTACGGAATCGATATATTATTGGTTTCGTATGTGATTTATAAATTAATCATGTTAATAAGAGGGACGCGTGCCGTTCAGCTGCTGAAAGGGATCATGGTGATTGTCGTCACCTGGCTCTTGAGCAAGTATTTCGAATTGACAACGCTCCACTGGATGATGTCACAAGCCTTTACCTTTGGGGTGCTGGCTCTGGTCATTATTTTTCAGCCTGAATTGCGTCGGGCTTTGGAACAGTTGGGGAGGGGCAAGCTTTTTTCGCGAACGCATACCAGTCAGGATGACGATACCCTTCGACGTATGGTACAGGAAGTAGGGAAGTCTATTACCTATATGGCAAAGCGGCGAATTGGTGCTTTGATCGTCATTGAACGAGAAACGGGGCTGAACGACTACGTGGAGACAGGCATTGCCATTAACGGTCGCGTCAGCTCGGAGCTTTTAATTAATATTTTCATTCCCAATACACCGCTGCACGATGGCGCGGTCATTTTACGAAAAGATACGGTATTGGCGGCAGGCTGTTATTTGCCTCTTTCGGAGAATACCTCGATCTCCAAAGAGCTCGGAACGCGACACCGGGCAGCAATCGGGATGAGTGAGGTTTCCGATGGCGTATCGGTGGTCGTCTCCGAGGAGACTGGCCAAGTTTCATTTGCCCTCAATGGGGAAGTCAGGAGAAATCTGACGGAAGAACAACTAACTGAGCTTATGCTGGAGCATTTATCACCCCCATCGAAGGGAAAATCCATGGCAAGTCGTTGGCAATGGAGGCGAAAGCATGGATAAATGGTTGAACAGTCATTGGTTCGCACGGGCGATTGCGTTGGTCATGGCGGGGATGCTGTGGATGGTCGTCAATTTTGAGCCCGATCAGGGAGCAATGACGGACACCACGCAACCCGTCTTGATTGACGGGGTGACCTTGCACGTCAGGTACGACACGGACCGCTTTCAGGTAGTAAAGATGCCGAAGACGGTGAAGGTGGCTCTAGAAAGCAACAATCCCTTTTATCGGCATAACTTTCTTCCGGCTGATTCGTATGAAGTCTACGTGGATTTGACCGGAAAAGGAAAGGGAACCCACAAGGTACCAGTGCAATATCGCGGTTTTCCAGAGGAAGCACGGGTTGGCATCATTCCGAACCTAGTGGAAGTAACGTTGGAAGAAAAGAAAACCGTTGAAAAAGATGTGAGAGTGGAAGTACTGGGACAGGTTGCACCTGGTTACACGGCAGGAGAGCCCATTGTCAAACCGTTTCGCGTATTGGTCCGCGTACCGGAAAGCCAAGCGGATAACATCGCAATGGTGAAGGCTTCCGTTAATCTGGATGGGGCCACAGAGTCGATTAAGACAACAGTACCACTCAGGGTAGTGGACAAGTCCGGAAACCAAATCCAGGGCATTGAAGTAAATCCGCTCACGGTAGAAGTAAATATACCGGTCACAAGCCCATTCGCGATCGTACCGCTAAAATTAAACTTGACGAACGAGTTACCGGATGGATATAGTTTGGCTGGTGTAGAAATGAATGCTGAAGAGGTGACCGTATACGGACCGAAAGAAGTGGTAGACACTTTAAAGACTTCCACTTATGCTGGACCGGAAATAGACTTGAGAAATGTAACTGCAGATCGCGTCTTCCAATTGAAGATCCCGGTCCAGGAAAATGTCGTAAAGGTAGAGCCAGAATATTTGCAGGTATCGCTTAAAGTAGTTCCATCCACAACGAAGAGTCTCTCGGATGTACCGATTCGGGTGACCGGATTAACAGCAGATAAACAAGCGAAGATACTGGGAGCCAATGGCGAAGATCTGTCGACAATAGATTTTGATGTCATCGGCGCACCAGCGATCCTGAACGATCTGACGGCGGATGATGTACAGGTGGTAGCAGATGTCACCAATCTGCCCGTCGGTGTACACGAGGTAACCCTGAATTACAACTACAACATGCCGCATTACTTGAGAACAGGAACGGCGGCAATTAAGCAGGTAACGGTAGAAATCACGAATTCCCAGCAGTAAACATATGCTGATGCTGGTAGATGCATAGAAATGAGGGACAAGAATGGGGAAGTATTTCGGAACAGATGGTGTACGTGGGATTGCAAATGAGCAGTTAACACCAGAGCTAGCCTTTCGGGTAGGACGTATGGGCGGTTATGTACTGACCAGACATAAACAGGAGGGCAAACCAAAGGTAGTCATCGGTCGGGATACTCGTATTTCTGGACAAATGTTAGAAAGCGCCCTGATCGCCGGACTCTTGTCGGTTGGAGCAGAAGTCGTTCGTCTCGGCGTCATTTCCACGTCTGGTGTTGCCTATTTGACCCGTGCTCTGGGAGCTGATGCGGGAGTGATGATCTCGGCATCGCACAATCCATTCCCGGACAATGGGATCAAATTCTTCGGCAATAACGGCTTTAAGCTTTCCGACGAGGTAGAAGGAGAGATTGAACAGCTGCTGGATACACCAGAGGATACGCTGCCACGTCCGACAGGAGAACAGATTGGCACCGTGCTCGACTTCCTGGAAGGCAGCCAAAAATACCTTTCTCATCTGAAAAACTCCGTGTCCGAACGCTTTGACGGAATGAAAGTGGTCCTGGACTGCGCGAACGGAGCAGTATCTTCCTTGGCAGCTCGCCTGTTTGCCGATGTGGAGGCAGAAGTCATCACGATCGGGGCAAGCCCAAATGGTGTAAACATCAACGAACAATGCGGCTCTACTCATCCGGAAAAGCTGCGCGAAGAGGTCGTCAAACATCAAGCTGTTCTTGGTCTGTCCTTTGACGGAGATGCGGATCGTTGCATCGCGGTGGACGAGACGGGTGAGATTATCGATGGCGACTATATTATGGCGATATGTGCGCGTGCCTTGAAAGCCAAAGGCAAGCTGAACAATAATACTATCGTGACAACCGTGATGGCGAATCTCGGCTTCTTTAAAGCGATGGAGGAAGCAGGCATCAATACGACCAAGACGGCCGTAGGCGATCGCTATGTCGTGGAAGAAATGATCCGTGGCGGTTACAACCTGGGCGGCGAGCAATCCGGTCATATCATTTTCCTGGATCATAATACGACAGGAGACGGTCTCTTGACAGGCCTGCAGCTGTTGAATGTGATCAAGGAAGCCGGAAAACCGCTTTCTGAGCTGAAACAAATGATGAAAAAATATCCGCAGCTGTTGGTGAACGTACGGGTTGAAGATAAAACAAAGCTGAACGGTAACGCTGCGATTGAGCAATCGATCAAGGAAGTGGAAGAAGAATTAGCAGGCAATGGCCGTGTTCTCGTTCGTCCGTCGGGCACCGAGCCGATCGTTCGCGTCATGGCAGAAGGCCCAGATGATGAACAGCTCAAAGTGTTGGTGGACCGTATCGTAGACGTAGTGAAGCGAGAATTGGTCTAAAAGGCATAGATAGGTAAAAAGGAGTGGCACGATGCTGCTCCTTTTTGCATAGAGTAAAAAGGGAGCTGTTACCTGTTGACAGAAACCAATCGTATGGTAAAGTATTGAATGTATTGCACAATCTTAGGAGGTTGAAAGGGGGCATGTCTAGCAGGAAGAGAAGCGCCTAGCATCAACCTTTTTGCAAGGAGTAAATAAAGCGCCAGCACTGCGGCTGCCCGACACGGAGCGCAGTGGACGAGGTGGAGGTTTATCGAAAGTTTCGGCGGATGCCTCCCGGTAGCACACGTCACTACCGAAAATGCAGGAACAAAACAATGGGGTGACCCGTTGGACAAAACCTGTATATGACGAAAGAAACGGTCATGGCCGTTTCCACCAAAAAAAAACGTAATGGAGTGACGGGGACACTTCCCCGTTCACAAATGACAGCTGGGTCGTGTCCCCGTCTATTCGAAAGGGGACGAATTAATCATGTGTGGAATCGTTGGATATATTGGAGAGAAAAATGCGCAGGAGATCATCGTAGGTGGTTTGCGTAAGCTGGAATACCGCGGTTATGATTCGGCGGGGGTAGCAGTTCTGACTAGAAACGGACTTTCCTATGAAAAGGCAAAGGGACGCCTTGCTGTCTTGGAAGAACGTCTGGAAGGGAATGCCCTGATCGGAAACGCTGGAATTGGTCATACACGGTGGGCAACGCATGGAAAACCATCTGACGAAAATGCGCATCCTCATACTGATGCAAACACGAAATTCGCGGTGGTGCACAACGGCATTATCGAGAACTTCCTGGAGATCAAGGAAGAGCTGATCGCGAAAGGATATACCTTTGTTTCCGAGACGGACACAGAGGTCATCGCACACCTTCTGGCTGACAGCTATAACGGAGATATCGTCGCGACTGCTCAAAAAGTAGTGGGTCGGATGAGAGGGGCATACGCACTCGGGATCATGACAGAGCATGAGCCAGATAAGCTGGTAGCCGTTCGTCTGGCAAGCCCATTGATCGTGGGGGTTGGTAATGGAGAAAGCTTCATCGGTTCCGACATTCCAGCAATGCTGGAGCATACACGCGATGTCTATATCCTGAATGAAGGCGAAATGGCTGTATTGACTCGGGAAAGTGTCGAGCTGTTTGACGCGCAAACCGGTGAGAAGATCGAACGTGAGATTTTCCACGTAGACTGGGATCTGGTACAAGCGGAAAAAGGCGGCTATGACTCCTTCATGCTCAAGGAAATTCATGATCAGCCACAAGCGGTTCGTGAAACCATGGGGGCGCGGATCAACCCTGACACCAAAAAAGTCGTGATGCCTGAACTGAAAATGACCGAGGCTGAGCTGAAAGCCATTGACCATATCTACATCGTGGCATGCGGTACTTCCATGCACGCAGGTCTGGTAGCAAAAGATGTGATCGAAAAGCTCGTGCGCGTTCCAGTAGAGGTAGCGATCGCTTCTGAATTCCGTTATCGTGATCCGATCTACACACCAAATACATTGGTGATCGTGATCAGCCAATCCGGTGAGACAGCAGATACGCTGGCAGCTTTGCGTGAAGCGAAGAAGAGCGGTGTGAAGGTATTGGCTGTGACCAACGTGGTGGGAAGCTCTGTGGCTCGTGAAGCGGATGAGGTTGTCTTTACGTGGGCAGGACCGGAGATCGCGGTAGCTTCCACGAAGGCTTATACATGCCAAGTAGTCGCACTGTATCTGTTTGCGCTCTACTATGCGCAAGTAAAAGGCACCCAGACCGATGCACAAATCGCGGAAATCACCGAGCATATGCTGCAGCTCCCGGGTAAAATCGCGGATATCCTGAAGAACACCGAAGAAATGCGCGTGTTTGCGGAAGATATCAAGGATGTGCAAAGCCTCTTCTTTATCGGCCGTGGCCTCGACTTTGCGGTGACGCTGGAAGGTTCGCTGAAGCTGAAAGAGATCTCCTACATCCATTCCGAAGCGTATGCAGCGGGTGAGCTGAAGCACGGTACGCTTGCGCTGATTGAAGATAATGTACCGGTGATCGCATTGGCGACACAGCCTGACATTTTCGAAAAAATGGTCAGCAACATCGTGGAAGTCAAAGCGCGCGGTGCTCACGTACTTGGACTCGCACTGGAAGGCAACACCGAGCTTGCGAAGAGCGTGGATCAAGTGATTTATATCCCAGCAACATTGCCAATCTTGGCACCTGTATTAACCGTCATTCCATTACAAATGCTTTCTTATTATGCTTCCCTCGCTCGTGGCAATGA
>DASQNU010000170.1:0-5941 GCA_035644815.1 Bathyarchaeia archaeon
AGAGAAAGGAAGAGAAAACGAAGTGGAAAACAAAGAGTTGAAGAGGGGCTTGGAGTCGCGGCATATTCAGATGATTGCCCTCGGCGGTACCATTGGTGTTGGGCTATTCATGGGTTCGGCAAGCACCATAAAATGGACAGGCCCGTCCGTCATGCTTGCCTATGCCATTGTAGGAATTTTCATCTTTTTTATCATGCGTGCAATGGGGGAAATGCTGTATCTCGAACCAAGCACAGGTTCATTTGCGACCTTTGGCCATAAGTATATCCATCCTATAGCAGGTTATCTGACAGCTTGGAGCAACTGGTTCCAGTGGGTCGTCGTCGGGATGGCCGAAATTATTGCAGTAGGGACCTATATGCAGTACTGGTTTCCCGAATTGCCAGCTTGGGTACCCGGATTGATCGCGATGGTGATACTCGGTGCGGCGAACTTAGTCTCGGTGAAATCATTTGGTGAATTTGAGTTTTGGTTTGCCATGATCAAGATCGTAACCATCGTATTAATGATCATCGCAGGAATTGGACTCATCTTCTTTGGAATCGGCAATGGCGGAGACGCAATCGGATTATCGAACCTGTGGGAGCATGGAGGTTTCTTTACTGGTGGTTGGACCGGCTTTTTCTTTGCCCTTTCGCTGGTGATTGGAGCCTATCAAGGTGTGGAGCTGATTGGGATAACCGCAGGTGAGGCGAAAGATCCTCGTAAAACCTTGACGAATGCAATTCAAAGCATTATTTGGCGGATTTTGATCTTCTATATTGGTGCCATCTTTGTCATTGTGACGGTATATCCATGGGATCAATTGCAAGCGATCGGCAGTCCATTCGTTGCCACTTTTGCGAAAATTGGTATCACCGCAGCAGCGGGGTTAATTAACTTTGTAGTCATCACAGCTGCCATGTCTGGCTGTAACAGCGGTATCTATAGCGCAGGCCGAATGCTGTATACATTAGGGGTAAACGGGCAAGCCCCGAAAATCTTTACGAAGCTGTCTTATAATGGGGTACCTTTGCTTGGAACGATCGGGGTGCTTGTGGGTCTGGCTGTCGGTGTTATCTTGAGTTACATCGCGCCAGAAAATCTGTTTGTGTACGTGTATAGCGCGAGTGTACTTCCAGGTATGGTTCCTTGGTTTGTGATTCTGATTAGTCAAATCCGATTCAGAAAAGCAAAAGCAGCTGAAATGGTGAATCATCCATTTAAAATGCCGCTTGCACCCGTCTCAAACTACGTTACCATCGCCTTTTTGATCATGGTATTGATTGGTATGTGGATTAATGATGATACACGAGTCTCCCTTATTGCTGGGATTGTGTTCTTAGGGATCGTTGTGATTAGCTTTTATGCTTTTGGAATTGGCAAGGGTACCCCAATCGGTTCTCAACCAGACGACGAAAACATGTAACAGATTGAATGGGAGAGAAAAAATGATATCCATCAACAGGGACAATTGATAGACGTTGTCCCTGTTTTTTTATTATCAATAACCACAACTTGTCCGAGTCGAATGTGACAAGGCTGCCAATGGCCCCTCGATGAGCGTTTGGTAATTGAAATCAGTATATCGTCTATTGGAAATGGGATAACATACTTGAGTAGGATCTTCGCCGCTTTAAAGGATCATAGATGTTTAGAAATCTAAAAAAGTGGGTATAGGTTCATATATCATGAAAAAAAAGTGAGGAAAACAAAACAAAAATGAATGATTTGCGCACATTTGGTTGGTATGCTGCAAGAATAGCCCCACATTTACCGAAAGAAGCGTTTTCCCCGGTACCATCTCGATTATGGGGTGGGTTCCTTTATCTGCTTGTTGCCGCGTTGGGTATTATTGCAATTGGTATTCTTACCTTACCTTGGTGGGCAAATATATTGATCAGCTTGGCAATAGGCGTTTGCTTCAGCGGAATGAGCTGCTTGGGGCACGAAATATTACACGGAACCGTCGTCAGAAAGCGCTGGCTTCGCGACTGGCTCGGCGCCATTGCTTTTATGCCATTGAATGTAGGCCCTTATCTCTGGAGTAAATGGCATAATCAGACCCATCATATCCATACACAAGTTGAGGAAAAAGATCCTGATCATTGGCCCACTTACGAGCAATTGCTGGATAGGCCAGTATTTCGCCAGATGTACAGATTACCCTTGATTGTCCGCTCGGTTGTTCATTTTTGTTCACTACTCATTTTGTTTACGATCTTCTCCACGAAAATGTTTTTTAGCTTTGTAGGGGAATTTAAAAAGAAAAAGCAGCCGTTTGTCTATATGCAATTCATGATTCCATGGGCCATTTGGATTGGCTTGCTTGTATGGATGGGACCTGTAAAATGGTTATTTGCCTATTTGGTTCCTTTGCTCATCACGAATTTCATTTTGATGTGCTATATATCCACCCAGCACAATTTGAACCCGTTAGGTGATGTAAACGATCCGTTGGTGAATACGCTTTCCGTGACGGTTCCGAAATGGGTAGATATCCTGCACTTTAACTTTTCCTACCATACAGAGCATCATATTTTTCCCGGCATTAGTTCCAAATACTATCCGTTGGTAAAAGAACAAGTAAAGAAGATGTGGCCGGAGATCTATCATGAATTACCTTTTGGAAAGGCTCTTCTAGTCATCTTCAAGACTCCGCGTGTATACAATGGCAAAACGGAATTGTTTGACCCCCATCAGGAGAAAACGTATGGATTATTGGGACATGGTCTTGACCCGGAGAATATCCGTCCGAAAGAATAGGAATAACGATCATTAACTCGCAAATATGTAAATGAAAGAGGCGATCCCAGCGACAGGGATTGCCTTTTTTGGTGGCTTGTCCAGAATTCGTATAGTTTTGTTTGTTACAATTTGTCAGATTGCCCTAGGCTTTGGAAGGGAGATTGGAGAGTGATAGATGAAAAAAGCCACCAGCAAAAAAGGCGTAGATTTTTAGTAAGCGTATCCATGTGGGTTTCTTTGCTATCAGGCATCTCACTCATTAGCTACCCTTTTTACGACAGAGCGGTACAGGAAAGAGAGCAGGCCAGTCTGTTAAGCGAATGGCAAAGCATCAGTAGAACAAGTGAACGAGCAAGTGAACGGGCGCAAGTAGTCCCAGCAGCAACGGCAAAGGCTTCAAACCCGATAAATACCACCAAAAAAATAAATGGGTTTGACATCCTCGGTACCATCTCCATTCACAAGATTGGGTTGGAAGAAGTGATCATCAATGGAGTTGGCGATAAAGAGTTGCGCCTGGGTATTGGCAGTTTGACACCAGAACCAAGCCCGGGCCAGATTGGGAATGTTGCCCTGGCAGGCCATCGCAGCTGGACGTATGGGAAGCACTTCAGCCGTTTGGGAGAGCTGACATTAGGGGATCAGGTCGACATCCAGACCGATTCCGGTACCTTCACGTATCGCGTGACGGATACCTTTTTGGTCACCCCCGACCAAATCAGCGTGGTTGACAACACTGACCAACGTGCGGAGTTGACGCTAATCACCTGCGAGCCAGCGAAAAACCCCACCCACCGGCTAATTGTGAAGGCACAATTGGTCAGTCAATAAACGATTGGAGGGATAAGGAAATTTTATGAGGCTCTTGAGAAAAATACCCATGCTACTGCTAGCATTCCTACTGATCGTTCATACTTTGACTCCTGGAATGGCAGCACTAGCAGCAGAAGAGTTTATCCATCTAAATATGCAAGCGAGTAAAGAGGAAGTAAAGCCGGGCGAAATATTTGAATACCAGATCAGCTATGATTCTTCCGTCCGGGAAGAAAGCTTTACCGATGCGCAAATTACATTGAAGCTTCCTGAGCTGGTCGAGTACGTGGACGCTAAGGCTGATAGCAATACGGAGGTTAGCTACAATAGTGATACGCGTAACGTAGAATTTACATTCACAGACGGCAAATTGGAGGCCGGCACAAGCGGTCAGCTGACTGTCAAAGTGAAGTACCCGGAAGATGTTACGACCGCAACTACGGCTACAGTAAGTAGTACATTTAAGGCAACGATTGTGACGGAAACATCAGACGGCAGCACGGACGGCACGGATGGCGGCACCGACGGTACGGGTGGCAGCACGGACGGCACGGACGGCGGCACGGACGGCACGGATGGCAGCACCGACGGCACGGATGGCAGCACCGATGGCACGGATGGCAGCACCGATGGCACAGAAGAGAGTACGGTTACACAAAGTGAAGACTCCCCAGATAGCGCAGCGGATAATCAAAATGACGCTGCAGACACCGAAGACCAGCCACAAAGCAACGAAGACTCCCAGAATAACACCCTTCACTCACAAGAAATTACTCAAACAGAAGAAGAAGTAACACAAAACTCAAATGAAGTAACGGTCTCGCTTCTCACCGAAGAAACGCCTACAGAACCAACCAACGAACTGATCATTTTACAATTAAAAACAGATAAAACAGAAGCCGACGCTGGCGAAGTATTTACATACAAAATCAGCTACAGCGCATCAAAGCTGGACTCTGATTTTGCGGATCCAAAGCTCGTACTCCCTCTTCCCGCCGAAGTGGAGTATGTCGGCCTGACGGATAGCAGTATCGCCACGGGTAAATACGATTCGGCAACCCACACGATTACGTATACATTTAAAGATAATGTATTGCCTGCCGGTTCAACCGGGGAAATCACCGTAAAAGCCAAATTCCCGAACTACCGCACACCCAACGGTACAGAGGCAACTGTTCATTGCTGGTTTGAAGCGGTCGTGAAACCGGGTGAGCCACCAGCAAAACAAGATTCTGACGAGATTACGGTCACATCCAAGTCTGAGGTCAAATGGAATCTTAAAAAAGAAAAAATTCGCCCGATCCCCGATCCGGTAAAAGGCTCGGAAGTCGAGTACGAGATTACGCTGGAAAATACGCCGGCTGGTAACGGACAGCTGGGTATTAACGATGTAATCATTGTGGATACCTTGCCAACCGGTGCCGAATTCGTTTCCGCTTCGAACGGAGGCACTTATGATGCCGGAACGGGAAAAGTCACTTGGGATCTGGGAGATAACATTACAGCTACCAAGAAAGTACGTATTAAGGTCAAGTATCCGGAAGCCTTTGAAGGAACAGAAGCAACCAATACAGCCGATGTGACGTTCGTTCCAATCGGCGGAGTGGAGCTCACGGATACGGCTTCCATTACCCTGCCATTTGTAGAGGGGGGAGAAGACCAGGGAACGGATTCTCATATCTGGAAGCGGGTGAACCAGTATAAAAATGAGGTATCCCCGGGACAAACGGTCACTTTTTCGATCGGTGGTTTTGAGAACCGTACCAACAAGGCACTCACGGATGCTGTGATTACGGATATGACTCCGCAAACGACAGCCAGTGGCAAACCGATTGACTTTGCCCTGCAAGAAGTCCGCACCGCCACATTTACAGGTATCGATACGTATGAAGTCTGGTACACGGAGACGGATAATCCGGGCGAAACCGATTGGAGCAAGCTGACAGATGTTTCAGCCGACTCGGCAATGGTCCTGACAAAGGATGACGATTTCTCCAGGAAAAACATCCACGGGCTTCAGTTCCGGTTCCCGACCGAATTGCCGATCAATTTTATCCAGACAGCCAACTTTTCCTTGACCTATCTGGTACCTGATGATTTTCCGCTGACAGAAGGATCCGATCAGGTTGAGCAGATCAATAATACGGCTACACTCACTTACAAGTTCGAAGGAACGAATAAGGGGCCAATCAGCAAGTCTGCGACTGTTGATATTGTAGCGAAACGCCCATTGATTCAGCTCGAAAAGAAAGCAAACCGTACGTCGGCAAAACCGACAGACACCATCACCTATACGTTGCGAGTGAAAAACCACGAAAACAGCAGCGATGACTTGATCGCTCCTACGTTGACAGATGTACTCTCAGCGGATTTGGAATTCAAAGCATGGAGATTCAAAGAG
>DASQNU010000171.1:0-9833 GCA_035644815.1 Bathyarchaeia archaeon
CTCCAAGCTGAACCTGATGCTGAAAGACAAGGATTTCGTCAAAGCGGAGACCTTGATGGAGCCAACACGCATCAGCTTTTTGCTCCCTGATTTTTATAAAAAATACGGCGTCCTGGATTTGAATGAAAAGGAAGCCCTCGATCAGAAATTCGGTACTAGTGATTTGCCAAAACGCTTCGTAACCGGACCTGAGTATATTGAGGCCGTGAAAGTAAGCAAAGAAGAAATCATGCCGATTTTCCAAGAATATGTGAAGCTGTATGCGGATGCCCTTACTGACAAACAGATCACGGTAAACAAAGATGCAACCTTTGAGCGCGACGGCTTTAAAACCTCCGCTCAAGAAATTACCGTCACCTTCAGCAACGAAGAAATGAAAGCTCTGCTCGGCAAAATCTTAGACAAAGCGCTGGCGGACGAAAAGCTGTTTGACCTGTACTTCACACGTGCCGATAAAGTGACAAAGCTGCTGATCGACAGCGGAGCGCCTGATATCGAGCCGCTCAACCGCGAAGAGCTGAAAAAGGAATTCACCGATTCCATTAATGAAATGAAAGAAGACCTGAACGACAAGGAGTACGATTACAGCACCAAGATGATCGTCCTGGTGAATAGCGAAGACAAGATTCTGTCCCGTAAGCTGATCAGCACGACACCGAAGGATTCCGGCGATGTAGTGGAAATCGCATCTTGGAAAAACAAAGACGAAGAAAACGTCTATGTGAAAATTGCCGGCACAGATACAGCAGACGATACCGGCGAAATTGTGTATTCCTACAAAGCTACAGGTACCGATGCCCAAAAACAAGGAAATGTTACGCTTTCTTTTAACGGAACCACACACGGCGAACCTGAGTTCAAGTTCGATTTGACCAGCAAATTCACGACAAGCAAGGCAGATAAAAAGGAAACCGGCAAGTACGATTTCACTGTTAACGCCGAAGAAGCTGGCACCGATCCAGTGAAATTCTCCGGTACCCTGGATTCCACAGTAACGAAGGCAGACAAAAAGCAGGATAGCGACGTGGCGTTCAAGCTCAACTTTGAACCAACTACTCCTGATATGCCGCGAAGCCTTGGATTCTCCATGAAATCCTCTACCGAGATCATCGGTGAGGTGAAACTGCCATCCATCACAGCGGAAAACTCGGTGAATCTGGCTACCGCAACAGACGCGGAAATGAATCAGATCGCAGAAGAAGCGATGCCGGCAGTCCAACAATTCATGATGAGCAATATGCAACTCTTCCAAGAACTTGGTGTAATGCCAAGCATGTAGGACAAAAGCCCCTCTTTCGTCACTCCGACGGAAGGGGGGCCTATTTTTTCGACACCCCGCATCCTTTTAGCGAAGATCCGATGAAAACTGACTAGCTTTTCTCCTGAAGCTGTCAAAGCATGTTGAAAACCCAAGAAAAACTCTTTTTTACAGTAAAAGGAATTCTCTTCCCGATCACGGAATTGGTTGTCTAGCTTTTTCTACCATTATTCCTGATAAGGAGAGATTGAAAAAGATGAAGAAGATTACCCGCTTGTCCTCTCTCACACTCGCGGCTGCCATGCTCCTCGGCGGCATTCCCTACCATGCCTATGCCTCGGAGGAACTGC
Organism: Bathyarchaeia archaeon; assembly: GCA_035644815.1. GTDB lineage: Bacteria > Bacillota > Bacilli > Brevibacillales > Brevibacillaceae > Brevibacillus_F. The sequence goes on from DASQNU010000171.1 coordinate 1,609, forward strand.
TCCAGCATGATCTGGAAAAGGTTAACCAGATCACCAAGGCAGAGGCTGCGTTTGCAGAAGGCACCGTCACTATCTCCCCTCAGCTCAACACAAAATCCAGCAAAAATGTTAGCGTCATCGTCCAGTTGGCCAGCGAGCCAAGCATTGTGGCCAAGCATGCTGGGAAAAAGGCAAGCTCTATGTCCGCGAAAGAACTGGAACGGAAAGTGGAAAAAGAGCAGGACGCCTTTTTGAAAAAAGCAAAAAGCGAAAACATCAAGCTCAAAGTAGGACGGAAATTTTCGCACGTACTAAATGCGGTAGAGGTCACCCTCCCTGCCAACAAAATTGAGGAACTGGCCAAGCTGCCGAACGTAAAAGCCATTTATGAAAATACGCAGTACTCCGCGCCTGAAGTGGAAGCCGAACTACTTGAAGACAGCACGGATAATCCGAAGTATGATATTGGACCATTAAAGCAAATCGGTGTCCTGGATATGTGGGAAAAAGGACTGACGGGGAAAGGACTAAAAGTAGGCGTTATTGATACCGGTGTTGACTACTTGCATCCAGATCTCGCCGATGCCTATAAAGGCGGGTACGACTCCTATGATAAAGACTCCGACCCATACGAAGAGCCGCCTATTCCTGTTGAGGAAGATCCCGAAGGCACCGGATACGAAGGCTCTGCGCATGGAACACATGTGTCCGGTACCATCGCTGGCCGAGCTACGAATCCTACATCCGATATTCAAGTGAAAGGGGTCGCCTACGAGGCAGATCTGTATGTCTACCGAGTACTTGGCCGCCATGGCGGCAGCACGGCCCAAGTCATCGACGGAATCGAGCGGGCTGTCCAGGATGGTATGGACGTGATCAACCTCTCCTTGGGCTCTGCCATGGAGAAAAATGCGGATTCTCCTGACGCGATCGCCGTAAACAATGCGATGCTGGCAGGCGTCGTGACCGTAGTATCTAGCGGAAACTCCGCGGACGATGAAGTTGGCCGTTATTACTATACGGCTGGTTCTCCATCCGGAGCCAAGCTGCCGATCACGGTTGGCGCGGTTGATTCGCCTAGCGTCCTTTATGACGGCTCCGCTCAATCCTCCTTTGGCGAAAACTATGACTTCCATGTGATGGCCTATCAAATCAACAAAGATAACTTTGCCGAGCTGCTAGGCACAGACCCACTCCCTGTGGTGTATGCCAACCTGGGCTCGGAAAGCGATTTTGCCAAGGTGGATGTCAACGGGAAAGTTGCCCTCGTCTCCCGCGGCGTACTTGCTTTTGATGCGAAAATCGCCAATGCCCGCAAAGCCGGGGCCAAAGCGATCGTGATCTTCAACGGAAATGACACAAATGGGGATGGCCAGGCCGATCTGGATCTCCCTGACCGCGCCGGGTATATCGGCACCGTTCTGGGCGATCAGCTGGAAGCAATCCCTACCTTTGACATGGTTGGCGTGCAAGGACGCGAACTGGCGAAGCAGCTGCTCGCTGATCCGGAAAAGGCAAGCACGCTCACCTTCAGCTTTTCGTCCAACTATCCAGCGACACAAAGCGCTGGTGACCTGATGGCCGGCTTCAGCTCCCGCGGACCGGTCTTGGGTGAAGAATACAGTATTAAGCCAAATGTGACGGCACCTGGCGTCTCCGTCCTCTCCAGTGTGGCAGCCTGGGGCAAAGAGCTTGATGATGCCAACTACAATCTCGCCTACGCTCGCTATAACGGGACAAGCATGTCGGCACCGCATGTCACCGGCCTGTCCCTCTTGCTCAAGCAAGCCCATCCAGACTGGACGCCATTCGATGTGAAAGCCGCCTTGTCCAATACCGCCAAGCGGATCAAAGATGCGGAAGGCACTCCGTATGATGTCTATTCACAAGGCGCGGGCCGTGTCGATGGCGCTGCTGCTGCCGAAACCCCTGCCCTGCTCCAGACGGTCGAGGAAATCACGATCCTGGATGAAAATCTCGAGCCGAAAACCATCACGTACAATGGGGAAAACCTTTCCTTTGGGCTCGTTCGTGCTGGCAGCAAAGAAATCACCAAGACGCTGCAGCTGAAAAATACCGAAGACCAAGATGTCGAGTATGAAGCCGAGGTCATCATGCACGATGAGGTTACCACGGATCCATACAACCCGCAGCCGACGCCAAATGTAGACAATATCAAAGTGAGCCTCTCCACCGATGAGCTGCGTGTAGGAGGCAATGACACTGAGACGTTCACGCTGAGCCTGTCCTCCGATCGCCGGACAAAAGTAGGCGTATACGAGGGAGAAGTCCTGCTCAAGAGCAAGGACGGCCATCCTGACCTCCACCTGCCATTTGCCGTTCATATCGGGGACAGACCAGAAGAAAATAACTTCGGTTTCGCCAATATCAGGCTCTCCGATACGACGATTTCACCAAATGGCGATGGCAAGGAAGACGACTTTAATCTGGAGGCTCTCCTGCAAGTCACCGACGTAAACGCAATCGAAGTCCAAGCATGGAGCTATGATGACACATACATCGGTACGATGGCTTCCCTCTTCCACAACTATGCACCGATTCCGCGCGGTCCGATCAAATTCAACAAGCTGGACGGCACCTACTATGACGGCACTGAGGAAGCCAAGCAGCTGGGCAATGGTAAATACAAGCTGCGTCTGGTCGGCGCGTTGATTGATCCAAGCAAACCAGAGGGTCAGCAGCTCGTCAAAACTTACGAGGCTTGGAAAGCATTTGCGATCAAAGACTTGGATCAAGAAGGGCAAGCCCCTGCTTCTGCGAAACAATTGGTCCAACAAGCAGCCGAGTCCTTCAAAGCGGACGTAATCAATACGTCCAAGCTGGATGAGCAAGTGCTGGCTCTGCCAAAAGATGTGGAAGGACTCTCTTTCCAAGTGACAAAAAGCTCGGACGAATCCTTCATTAGCGACGAAGGGATTCTGACCGCCATTCCCAACCAGAAGAAGGCAACCGTGACTCTGACTGTGACGATTACCTCCACTGAGGATGAGTCTATCAAGAAAACGGTCAAGGTGAAGGTGACGATTGAACCGCAAACGCCTAATGGCGAGGATAGGGAAGAAGAAGCAAAGCAAGCTCAAACACCTGAGACCACTTGATTGAGGACCACTCTCTCTTCTTACATGTAAGGCAAAATGGCAGTCTCGGACCGTCAATAGGTTCCGGACTGCCATTCGTTGTTCAATTGAAAACCAGACAAAGAAGTGTTCACAAGCGAAATGACAGGAAAACTCAAGAACAGGGACAAGAATAAGTAAACGTAGACATTTATGTTGATGTTCGTGTTTGAAAAAAATCTTCATTTATTAGGGAACCGCTTTATGGAAAACCACGTCAATTATTTAGGAAAAGAAAAAGCCTGTGTATTACACTGGCTCTGATGGAAGATCAATGTCTTTCGGAGTAGGAAAGACCAAAGTTATCAGCATCATAACTTTTGCCGTTATGGGTTCCCGATCCATTCGTAATGCATGCTCTTCGCTCTTTACCGTCCTTTGTACGCACATAATCGAGAAGGATGCTGAGTCGATCACGGTCAGGCATTCTTTCGCCATTTGGATCAGAACTTTTATATATACGAGCAGCTTCATGTACATGTTCTATTGCATCACTGTAGTTTTTAAAACTCCATTCATGGACAGCTTGGTCAAACAAGAACGCTGCCACCCGTACTGATACCAGTACTCCAAGTGATTTGTTGAGCTTTCGTGTAAGTATTCACTACTTTTGTAAGCTCGTCAGCTTTCGTTTTTCCAAAGATGTTTACAAACTCAGCGTTATGCTCCTTGATGTATTCACTGAGTAGAGGTTCAAGCGTTCCTTGTCCAAAGTTAAACTGAATGATGCCAAAGGAGATACCTTGTCCATCGAAGTTACCTGCTAAGTTTGAGTAGCCGTAATCCCCTTCAAAAAACCCTGTATTTTTTAATAAATTTCGTTTGGTGGTAGTTGAAGTGCCATACTTTTCATCCCCCTAGACTTGGTTTATTGTGCTTTCACCAATCTAGGAGTTTTGAATAATGAAATAGCAACCAAGGAGAGAAAAAAATGAAAAGAATCTTCTTAACACTTGTTATGACAGCATTTGTATCCTTACTTTCATTGGGCTGTGCTAACACTGCGCCTTCTTCAGTATCAAAAACTCCAGCAAAAGAACAATCATCTAATGAGAATCTCATCACTCTTTCTAATGAAAAGCACGAGCTTACGATCCAAGTTTCATTAGTACCTGAGTTGCAGGAGTATTTGAAGCAATACTCTGCTGAGGAGGTAGAGGCCGAAAAGAAGCGGATGGCAATAGACTCCTTCACTGTCGATAAAAAAACGGTTTATTTTGTACTGAATTACAGCTGCGGTACAAAATTGTGTAATACAATCCTTATAAAGAAGACAGGCGAAAGCATACAGTCACGTTTCTTATTAGAATCAGTGGCTTTTATTGACTATCTATTCTCACCCGATCGAAAAAAGCTTGCTATGCGATTTGGACGAAATGAAGGAATAGAAGTGAATCGACAAACCATTCTTGTTATGAATGTAGAGGACTTAAAAACAAGAGAAGGAAAAGAAACAACAAACAATCCGCTATATCAATCGTTAATTGACATAGAAGTGGGGTTACCTATCCTACAATACTCTTGGAAAGATTCCTTAACGATAGAAGCAACCTTGCCTAAAATAGACCCGAAAGCTCCCGAGGAAATTAAGAAATGGCTAGATAACAATGGAGAAAAGCAAACACTTATTGTTCGATATGAATGATTGTACAATTGAAAAACTCTATAGAGCATTTTTTACTCCTTAGAATCGACCCCTCAGAGGGCAGTCGATTCTTTTTTTGTCGGTTGCTTATTCCACAAAAAAATCACCTATATAAGTGAGGGGATAAATCCACTTGCAACAATGTGTCTAAGGAGGTTGATTGCTTCGGAAAAAAGAGGGTTATTCCCCACCCACTTCCAAAGATATGGTATAATAGGAACATGTGTTCTTGTATTTTGAAAGGAGGAAACCGATAGGTATGAATGATGAAATGATGAAGGAACAAAAAATCAAACACCGGAAGGAACACGGAATGGTGAAGGAAATTCTCTGTGAGGATTCGATGTCGGCTATTCTATCTGAAATGTATATCCAGCAACTATTACAACAAATACCCGAGAAAGCTAGATTTATCATCAAGAGCATAATCATTGAAGGTAAGACAGAAGAAGAAGTCGCCCTAAAATTGAAGATGACAAGACAAGGAGTGAGTAAATGCAAAAACAAATATCTTGGGGTACTCAAACAAATGATGAATCGTTCAGCCTGATGCTCAAACAAGCGGAAGCAGAGGATAAAGAAGCGATTGGGAAGGTTATCGATTTTCTGGATCAGATATGGCATATCTCGCCTCCTTCATTAAGCTGCCTCGAGAAGACAGTATTCAAGAAATGAAAACGGCGATGATTGAAGCAATCCGACATGGAGAGATTTGGGGGAAAAAAAGATGGACTGGATAAATGCTTTAGCCATCGTGGTTTGTTTTCTCGTGCTAGTAGTAGCGTTTAAACACGTCGAGTTACAAATTCGGATCAATAACATCCTTGATGTAAACCTAAAGGCAAATAAAGAGAACGAAGAAGAACAAGATACAAAAAAAGAGGAGACTCCGCTAGAAGAACGGAATCCCCAATAACTATGAGTGGGCGCAAGGTACACCTGGAAAGTATCGCCTTGTAGCCCTTCCCTTATTATACAAAAAGAAAATGAAAGGGGATAATTAAAATTGGTTGTAGCCATTTTGACTGGCACTTGCGCTATCTTGGTCGTGGTGTTTAAATCGCAGTTCCAGCTTACAAAACGTATTAAGCAAAACATTCCAAACGAGTGGAAATGAAAAATGGTTCCGTTCCTCTTCCCCGCAATTTGATTGCAATATCTTCCGCAGAGTTTCCCGCAATACGAGTAACCTCTTCACTGCTGAGCAGATTTAGAAGCTCATACATCATTATTCTCCATTCGTCAGTGGACAATTTCGTCCGCATTCTCGAACCATCGTCTTTGTCACCCGTAGCGGCAGTAGTATAGCATTTATGCAGTGCTTGGACCAGCTTAGCCGCGATAAAAGGCAGTCTTAGAACATGAAATTGTTCCAGACTGCCTTTTCCTTCTGCAATCGTTGTTTTCTTCGTCATTACGCTTTCCCTCAGATAGTGATAATACTCCAGAACCTCCGGTAACCAATGGTTCACGGAATTCTCATCGGCATTCTTCTTGATATGATGCCATGGTGGTTTGCAAGGTTGATATGGTTACTGACCAGAGTTGCCCTCATTCTCTTTGCCCTGCTAGCTCTCTGATCTTTAGCGTTGGAACTGTTCTCTTGCAAGTTCATTCTGAGGATCGGCTTTCAGAATTTCACTAGCAATCTCTAACGCTTCTTGATCGGAAATTAATTTCTCGGGGATATGATTGAAGAACAGCAAATACATTTTTAACGATAGATCATCAGGCGACAGTCGCACGGCATTCCTGGCATGGTAGAGAGCCGCCTTGTAGCCGTCTTGTATATGGCATAGAGGCTGGCTCATGAGAAGGGAAGCTGAGTAATGCATCTCAGTTGTTTCCCTCTCTGCCAATAACGTGCAAACGAATGAGTAGGGCAAGATGCTGCCTGAATCATATGCAAGTTCTAACAGATACTCTTCTATTTCCTCCTGTGAAAAGCGGCTTACTAGTTCCCTCGCTGCCGAAAAATCGCCTTCTGAAACATTTTTTATGAATGGATCTTTCATTTCGCTCCTCCTCCTTCCATTCGTCCCTCCCCGCATAATTATAGTGTGGTCAAATATCGGATATTTCAAAAACTCACGTGAACTTTGCTTCATACCTAACCCTTTCGCCTTTAGGGGAAATCCTCAATTTTATCGTGACTAAACACTTGTACAATCATTGGCGTTCCCTTTCACATAATGTGTATCAGCAACTCGAAAGGGGGAAATCAAATGGGTAATAACGGAAATTTCGACTTTACTATTCTTATTTTGTTTATCCTTCTCGTGATTGTGCTCTCTAACGATTGAGTGGGTAAATAAGACAGAATAGCGTGGGTTGCTACAGTATCCCATGCAAATATCCCCGACAGACACACCTGTCGGGGATTTGCATGTTTATTCACTTATTTTTTCGCGACATATTTACGAATATCAAACGCTACAGCCGCTACGATAATCAAGCCTTTGATAATCAGCTGCCAGTATGGGCTGACACCGATAAACGTCAAACCGTAGTTGATGACGCTGAAGATCAATACCCCAGCCAATACGCCGGGAACTGTACCTACCCCACCGTTAACGGATACGCCGCCCACGACGCAGGCTGCAATCGCGTCCAGCTCGTACATGTTTCCGTAGTTGTTGGTCGCACCACCCGTACGCGCTGCTTCCAGTACACCCGCCATGCCGTAAAGAGCACCTGCGATTCCGTAGATAATGATCAGATTGGCAGCTACGTTAATCCCGGATACGGTTGCCGCTTGCACGTTGCCACCGATGGCATACATGTTTTTGCCGAGCTTGGTTTTGTTAAAGATGACCCAGACCAGAGCTGCGATCGCAATCGCAATGACGACGATGTACGGCACCGAGTATGGTCCGCTTGGGCCAAAGAAGCCGGTTCCCAAATGTCCGAAGTCTTCACGCAGACCACCGATTGGTTGGGATTCGTTTGGTTTCATATCGAAGTACAGAGAGTTGACACCATATACGATAACCATCGTACCGAGCGTGGTGATGAACGGCGGTACGTTGAACTTTGCTACGATTACCCCGTTGATCAAACCTACGATCAAGCCAGCGATGACCGCTAGCAAGATTGGCAGCCAGAGAGGCAATTCCGGCATATCCGGGAAAAAGCGGCGCGGATAATCCATCGTCTGCAGCATGGATGCTGAGATTACCGCGGTTAATCCGACCACGCGTCCGGAGGAGAGGTCTGTCCCTCCGGCAATCAGGATAAAGGCAGCGCCCAACGCAATAATGGCGCGCGTAGATGATTGCAGCAAAATATCACGAAATGTGGTGAACGACAGGAACGTGCTGTCATATAAAGCGATTCCCGCAATGAGAACGATCAATACCACATAGATGGCGTTTTGTGTCAGGAAATGTTGAACGCGTTTTACACCAACGGTATTCATGTTTTTCTCCTCCTAAACCAAATACTTAGTAGCAAGGCGCATGATT
>DASQNU010000172.1:0-4462 GCA_035644815.1 Bathyarchaeia archaeon
TAGGAAATGGAAAAGAAATACTTTTCGCTAGAGGAAGCAAACCAACTCCTACCGCTGGTCCAGAGTGAATTGGCTTACTTGCAAGAGCTGAAAAAACAGTTTTATCAAAAATATCACGAATTGCAAAGTGTCAAGAAACGACTGGCATATGTCACCCAAACGGATACAGCTCTGAAGGATGAGGTCTTTACCCTAGAATGTCAGCTTGATTTTATGGATATAGAAGCAAGAATGCGCCTTAAAAATCTGATCGACAAGGGGATTCAAATCAAGGACATTGATATCGGCCTCGTGGACTTCCCTGCTCTTCTCAACGGAGAAGAGGTGCTGTTGTGCTGGAAGCAAGGGGAAGAGCAAATTACACACTATCATGGTGAGCATGACGGATTCGCCGGGCGAAAGCCGCTGGAATAGGCGATCCTTCTATCTTACTGCGCCAAAAACCGTCGAAGCTGTTCATCCCGCTGCGCACGTTCTTCCTGTGGGGCCAAATCATATTTTTTCAGCAGATGAAACAGCTCATTAAGCTCCGCTTGAGTGCGCTGTTTATTTACGATTTCCTTTAATCCATCTGCAAGCGCTGCTGGTAGAAAGCTCGATTGTTCTGCCAATTTTTTTTGCACGTCTTCCTGACTATGGTCAAGTTTGCATTCCGCCATCGATTCGATTCCTCCCAATCTTTACTAACCCTAATCATACCATTCGCAGGCAACAGGAAAAAGTCTCCCAGCAGTTTGGGAGACTTTGGACCAAACATTTATCGTTTTACCACGTTAAAATTATCTTCGATGAGCAGCCAGTTTTGCGGGAAGGACAGCCCGAGCTTCCAATAGCTTACCCCGCGCAAACCGAGCTCCTTGACCAAATTAAACTTGGCTTGGATGGACCGTGCATCCTCGAACCAGACGGTATGTCTCCTTCCAGCATCATCGGTATAGTTGAAAAAGGGTGCTTGTGCGGTGTAATCGTATTGTATCGCTACATTTTCCCTTCTCGCGATGTCAATGGCCGTTTGCGGGCTGATGGCACGCGCAGTTGTCCCTGGACGGAAGGGAAGTGTCCAGTCGTAACCGTATAAGTTTTGCCCCATCATGATTTTCGAAGCTGGCATTTCTGTAATGGCATACTCGAGTACTCTTCGCACGGGACCGATTGGAGAAACTGGCATCGCTGGCCCCCCGCTGTAACCCCATTCGTATGTCATGATCACAACAAAATCCACGATCTGTCCATGTGCTCTGTAATCATGAGCCGTATACCATTCTCCGCGCTGCTCGGCACTCGTTTTCGGCGCCAGTGCCGTAGAAATCAGGAACCCTGCTGCACGAATGCGCGCTGCTGCTCTTCGCAGGAACTGATTATACAGCTCTCGATCAGCCGGGCGAACACGCTCGATATCAAAATGAATGTCCCTAAAATTCAGTCTTCTCGCGGTTTCCATGATGTTATCAAGCAGACGATTCTGAACCGATTCATTGCTCAAAAAGATATGCGCCAAATCCGAACTGAACTGGTCTTCTTCAATGTTGGTCACGACCATCATCATCGTCACACCGTTTTGACGGGCGATGGCCGGAAAATTATCCAGCAACGGCGGTCTTAATGACCCATCTCTGTTAATTTGAAAGCTGAATGGAGCCAGATATGTCAGGTAAGGCGCAGCTTCGCGGGCCGACTGCTGCAGGGCTGGTGAAACGGTCGTTCCTCGTGGTTCTACGTAAGCGTTGAACTCTGCACTTCGCTTTGGTCTCGGCGGTATATAGAGCCTCAGTCCTACCGGCAACTGTTGGCCTGGCGTAATTCTATTAATGCGCGCTAATTCGTCAGGACTGACACCTACTCTTCGTCCGATCGAAAACAAGGTGTCTCCGGGCTGCACAAAATAATAGCGACCGATAATGGGAATGACGAGCGCTTGCCCCACTACGAGTCTTCCGGGTTCGTTCAATTCATTGGCACGGATCAATTCACTGACAGACACATTGTATGCCTGTGAAATCCCGTACAAGCTTTGTCCAGCTCGGACAACATGGATCTGCATGATGCTCCTCCTCGGGTTTTCGTCTCTGTTACTCTTGTATTCACCGAGGGAAAAATGGGTGTCTGTCTACGAGCTCGCTCTCAGAAATTGAAGCAAATGATCGATGGTACGAAACGCATACAGTCGCTCCGCAAACGCTCCGTTTTCCAATCGAAGCACACACGGAACACTCGTAATCTGATATTGCTGTGCAAACGCTGGAGCCGTATTCACATTCAACTTCATTAGCGGCATGTCAGGCAAGAGCTGCTCGATGATGACCAGCATTCTTTCCGCTACCTTGCACGTTCCACAAAGCGGCGTGTAAAGAAAGAGGGCACCGCTTACTTTTTGCTGCTGCAGATTTCGCAGTTCGTTTTCCGTCAGTTCCTTCATCGTCTTACCTGCTTCCTTCTCAACATTCAAGAAAAACAAGCTGCCCAAAAATGGACAGCTTGTAACAAACAATCGCTTCCCTTTACTTCAAAGAGATCACTTTTGTAACCTGTGGCAAAGCTTGCAGCGCAGCCACTACATCAGGGGAAATGACTTCATCGGTCAAGGAAATCAAGAGAGCGTTCTTTCCTTTTTGCTCCCGGGAAACATTCATTTTCGAAATGTTGATCTCCTGATCCGCCAAAATACGGGACACGTCATGAATCACGCCCGGGTAATCCAGGTGGTACACCAGAACGCCATGCGCATCCGCTACGATCCGGCACGAACAATAATTAATCTCGCTGATAAAGACTTCCCGATAGTCCTCGGCAAAGGTATATTTGTTGCCATTGACGCGAAGTACCGCCAATTGGTTCGCGTATTCCCCCGAGCTGGACTGGACGGTTATCCCTTCGCCCAATCCTTCCAACAAGGCTTGAGCAATCAGATCCCGTTTTTCATGAGAAAGAATCGTCAACGTCGCGCCTTGCAGACTGGATTCAAAACGGTGAATCACACTGCCGAGCGAACGCAATTCCTTTGTCTCTGTCATAAGCACTCACCTCCAGCTTTTCCCCGTGTTCTCCCGTTATTCAAAGATCCATGCAGGCTCTTCCCGAATGATGGAGGATTGATTGAGCGAGCGATACCATGCCGTCAGCACTTTTCCATCCTTTTCGTAGATGATTTTATAGATCGTATTTCCTTTTCCGCTCCGTTCGAACGGACTATCCTCATAACTGACGACGATAAGTTGTTGTACGGTGCCGCCCTTTTCTGCAATCACATCTTTGATTTCCTGCACTTGTGCCTGATTGTTGTTGATCGAACCATAGTAGGCCATGAGACCAATCAGGATCGGTACAATCACACATACAAGCACGAGGATCTTTGATTTCTTTTTTGTATCCACCTGAAATTCCTCTTCCTTTTCTTTACGTTGTTGCCACCAATGAAACCACTTTATCGATGGTGCCGCCGCCGAGACATACTTCCCCGTCATAAAAGACAACAGCTTGACCTGGGGTTACCGCTTTCTGCGGCTGATCAAAAATCACTTCCGCACAGTTGTTGTCCAGCAAACGGACCAGCACGCCCTGATCGGGCTGACGATAACGGAATTTTGCCGTGCAACGGAATTCGCTTGCCGGCTTTTGATTGCTGACCCAGCTTACATCTGTGGCGATCATCGAAGTGGAATATAGGCGATCATGATCGGTGCCCTGTGCTACTACCAGTACATTACGATCCAGTTCCTTATCCACTACGAACCATGGCTGTCCATTTCCGTATCCGCCGCCGATACCCAGCCCTTGCCGTTGACCTAATGTGTAATACATCAGACCATCGTGCGTTCCAATCACTTGGCCGTCAACTGTTTCGATATTGCCCGGTTTGGCTGGCAGGTAATTTTTCAAGAAATCACGGAAGTTGCGTTCACCGATGAAACAGATGCCCGTGCTGTCTTTCTTCTTGGCAGTTGCCAGACCGATTCGCTCCGCGATCGCACGCACCTCTGGTTTTTGCAGGTGACCGATGGGAAACATCGTTTTGGATAGCTGTGCTTGGTTCAACTGATTCAGAAAATAGGTCTGATCCTTGTTGTGATCCACCCCGCGCATCAGCTTGTACTCGCCATCCTCGAAAACTACCCGTGCGTAATGACCCGTTGCGATATAATCGGCGCCAAGGTCCATCACCTTATTCAGGAATTCCCCAAATTTAATCTCGCGGTTGCACATGACATCCGGATTCGGCGTACGCCCCTTGCGATACTCGTCGAGAAAATATTGAAATACTTTCTCCATATATTCTTTTTCAAAATTAACCGTATAGTAAGGAATGCCAATCTGATCACAAACGCGTCTGACATCCTGATAATCTTCCTCCGCCGTGCAATGGCCGAACTCGTCAGTGTCATCCCAGTTCTTCATAAAAATGCCGACTACATCATACCCCTGTTCTTTCAGGAGGTAGGCGGTCACGGAAGAATCGACGCCACCG
>DASQNU010000173.1:0-5056 GCA_035644815.1 Bathyarchaeia archaeon
GCATTCATCGACCAGTTGAGAATCAAAAGCATCCAATTTATCATTACGGCCTCGTTTACCCTTGTTACCTTATTAGTGATGCTTTTTGTAGGGGTGATGCTGTACAGCAAATTCTCTGAGACATCCGAAGAAAATGCCATGTTAAATACACAACAGATGATCGAGCAGGTTCATTACAATCTGGAGGATTACCTGGCCAGCATGACAGGATTGTTCGAGCTGGTTGATGAGAAAATCCACGAGTCACAGCGCTTTCCCGATGACAAGCTAAAAGAGCAGCTGGAGATGATACTGGAGACGAGAGAAGACATCGTGTCCATGGCGGTATTTAGCAAGCATGGCGAGCTGTTGGCGGTGGTGCCGCAGGCTGATTTGCGCCGCAATACGCGATTGACGGAGCAGAGCTGGTTCCAATCGGCCCGCAGAGACCCGAATCATATTTCCTTTTCGCTGCCGCATATTGAAAACCTGTTTAAAGGTCAGTACACGTGGGTGGTCTCGATGAGCAGAGGGATCACCATCTCTCAGGGCGAGGAAAAGACGGAAGCCGTGCTGCTGGTGGACGTCAATTTCAAAAAGCTGGACAACCTGTTCCAGCGGGTAAGCCTGGGAAAGAAGGGCTACGTGTATATCATTGATCTGGCGGGCAATATTGTCTACCACCCGCAGCAGCCGCTCATCTATGTCGGGCTGAAAAACGAGAATCGCTCGCTCGCGCTGCAGAATTCTTATGGCAGCTATGTGGATGAATCCACCGGTGAGAGACGGCTCATCACGATCAAGACGGTCGAGCATATTGGCTGGAAAATCGTCGGGGTCTCCTATATGGATGAGATCGCGACGACCAAGCAGGAAATCAGCGGCTTTATGTTTTGGCTCCTGGTCTTTGTGATTGTGACGGTACTGTTTATTCTGACGTATATTTCCGCACGCATCTCCCGCCCGATCAAGATGCTGGAGAAATCCATGGAAAAGGTGGAGCGGGGAGATTTTACCGTCAACCTGTCGATCAAGGGCAGCCATGAGGTCGAGCAGCTGTCTCGACGGTTCAATGTGATGGTGAAAAGGGTCAGGGAGCTCATGGACCAGGTCATCATGGAGCAGGAGCAGAAGCGCAAAAACGAGCTGGAAGTGCTGCAAGCCCAGATTAATCCGCATTTTCTGTACAATACGTTAAATTCGGTAGTGCGCATGGTAGGGATCGGGAAGAACGAGGATGTCATTACAACGATTACTTCTCTATCCCGGCTCTTCCGCATCAGCTTGAGCAGGGGAAAAAACATTATCTCCGTGCAGGACGAGCTGGAGCATGTCCGCCACTACTTGATCATTCAAAAGATGCGTTACAAAAATCAGTTTGAATATGAGATTGATGCCGAGGAAGAGACCCTTCGCTGTAAGACATTGAAGCTGATACTGCAGCCGATCGTGGAAAACGCCATCTACCACGGGATTGAAAAGATGGCCGACCCGGGAATGATCTGGGTCACCGTGAAGAAGATCGACAACAAAATCCTGTTTCAGATCCGCGATAACGGACTGGGAATGCCGGAACACGTCCGGGCCCATATTCTCACAGGGCAATATAAAAGCGAGGACGGCTCGGGAGTCGGTATCCGCAATGTGCACGAACGAATCCAGCTGTTTTTCGGTACTGAATACGGCCTGGAGATCGAGAGCGAATTGGAGAACGGCACGAACGTGAAAATCTGGATTCCTGTACTGAAGGATGAGGAGTAGTGGGGGGATGAGCGTGAAAAAAACGACCCTGGCAGGCGGGTTGGTCCTCCTGCTCTTGGCAATCATGGTGGCAGTCAGTTCATGTGCAGGTACGACGGATGAGGCGAGCAAGAAAAAGAATGTGGCGTTGATCGTCAAAATGAAGCACGGTGACTACTGGAAGACAGTCAAAATGGCTGCGGAAGTGGCAGCCAAGGAATTTGATGTGAATCTGAACTTTTACGCACCGGATTATGAAGAGGATATCGTCGGGCAGGTGGAATTGATCAAACAGGCGATTCAGGATGGCACTGACGCGATTGTGCTTGCCCCAAGCGACCCGATGGCGCTGGAGGCGGCGTCGCAGGCTCAGATCGGAAAAACCATTCCTCTCATCATGATTGACTCGGAAATGGAGTCGTCCAAGGTGAAAAGTTTCATTGGCACAGACCAGTACGATTCCGGGGTGAAAGCGGGCGAACGGCTGGCGCAGCTTGTAGGGGAGCCGAGCAAAGTCGCGATTCTGAGCTATGTGACGAAAGCAGGCAATGCGGAGCAAAGGGAGAAGGGGCTGCTGGAAGCCCTCGGCGGTCACCCGGAGGTCACGATCGTAGCGAAGGAATACATGGCTTCTGACAAGCAGCTGGCCACTGATTTGACGCGCCAGCTGCTCGATGCGCATCCTGACCTTGCTGGCATCGCCGCGCTCAATGCCACGCTCACTCTCGGAGCAGCGGAGGAGATCGAAAGAAGAGGACTGACAGGAAAGGTGCGCATCGTCGCCATCGACAGTCCGTCGGAGGTCCTGTCCTATATTCAGGAAGGTGTGATTCAGGCCACCATTACCCAGAAGCCGTTTACGATGGGGTATCTAGGTGTGAAGCATGCCGTTGAATCATTGCGGGGAATGCAGGTTCCTGCCCGCGTGGACACCGGAGCCAAGGTGATAGATTTGGAAAATATGTTTTGGTCGGAAAATCAAAAGCTGCTGTTTCCGTTTGTGAAATAGAAATACAATCTTCGCCGGACGACTTGTCATTTGGGAAGCCGATGGTTGGTTGCCACGAAAGACGATTGGAAAGGTTTGCATAAAGATATTCAGCATGCAGAGAATAAAAGAACGCAACGTGTAAGTGAAACCTGTTTCTGTCATTCAAACCCTGCTGAATATAAGGAGAAATTCCAGTGGCTGCAACATTTCCGTCTTTCGATGAAGTACAAAAGGTCAGGGGAAAATTGCTTAAAATAGCCTATGAACACTGGGTTCATGATGACTTTTTAACCTGGAAATGGTGGTTATTAATTGTTTTAAGCATTGTCCCTTGGTTGGTTTGGATCAAAATTATAGATAGAGAACGGGTCCACGAAATATTGCTGTACGGCTTCTTTATCGCCATTTGCGCGATAGCATTGGATAATATTGGAACCGACCTTTTGTGGTGGGGATACCCTGACAAATTGCTGCCGATGATTCCGCCTCTTTTCCCAGCTGACTGGACATTGGTACCTGTAATTTTAATGGTAGTTTACCAATTCTTTCACACTTGGCGTTCCTTTATTGTCGCCAATTTAGTACTTGGAGCATTTCTTGCTTATCTCGCTGAACCAGTCTTTATCTGGCTAGATTTTTATCAACTGTATTCGTGGAAATTGACTTACTCTTATTTGTTTTACATCGTTACAGCTCTGGTGGGAAGGTGGCTTGTCTTGAAAACCCTCTCCGATGCGCAACGAAGCAGACACCCTGGGAAGTAACGGATAAACGCTTGTCTAAGCAATTGCAGGTAATGCTTACAAAATTCAAGGGATAGGAAATCAGAATTAAAAATCTATGACGCTAGCCCTATGGGTTGGCGTTTTTTGTCTTTTGAAGTCGATTTAGCCGTAAAATTCTCACATGATGAGAATTTTTATATTTTTGCGCGGAATATTCAATTACGAATTTTGTTGAAATCGCTTACATTAGATGTGTGACATAACACTTTTTTAAAGAGTCCAAAGGGGGATTCAATCGTGAAAAAGATCGTTTCGACCACTCTTATTGCCGCTCTGACATTGTCCATCGTAGGATGCTCTAGCTCTGGTGGCACTCAGTCTGGTACAGGTGGAGGAGCAACCGGAGGCGAAGCTGCCGCTGGACTTCCAAAAATCGGTGTAGCCATTTACAAATTTGACGATACCTTCATGACTGGCGTACGCAACGCGATTTCCGACGCAGCAAACGGGAAGGCAGAGGTTGACATCGTAGACAGCCAAAACTCCCAACCGACACAAAATGACAAAGTAGACCTGTTCATCACCAAGAAAGTGAATGCGCTTGCAATCAACCCGGTTGACCGTACGGCTGCTGGCGTCATCATCGACAAAGCGAAAAACGCAAACATTCCGGTTGTATTCCTGAACCGTGAACCAATGCCGGAAGATATGCAAAAATACGACAAAGTGTACTACGTAGGTGCGAAAGCCGAAGAATCCGGAACCATGTCCGGTGAACTGATCGTTGATTACTGGAAAGCACATCCAGAAGCGGACAAAAACAAAGACGGCGTACTGCAATACGTCATGCTGAAAGGTGAGCCAGGTCACCAAGACGCTGAGCTGCGCACCAAGTTCTCCGTAAAAGCGATTGAAGACGCTGGCATCAAAGTAGAAAAAGTAGCAGAAGACACAGCAATGTGGGATCGCGTAAAAGGTCAAGAGAAAATGGCTGCTTTCCTTGCTTCCTCCGGGGACAAGATCGAAGCGGTACTGGCTAACAACGACGATATGGCACTCGGTGCGATCGAAGCACTGAAAGCGGCTGGCTACTTCAAAGATGGCAAATACGTTCCAGTAGTAGGTGTTGACGCGACTGCTCCAGCTCTGAAAGAACTGGAAGCGGGCACACTCTTGGGTACTGTATTGAACGATGCGAAAAACCAAGGAAAAGCGACATTGGAAATCGCTGCAGTATTGGCGAAAGGTGAAACGCCAACCAAAGAAAACACTGGTTTCGATATCACTGATGGCAAATACGTATGGATTTCTTACAAAAAAATCACCAAGGATAACATGGCTGACGCGCAATAAGCCTACCATTTGACAGGCTTGCCAAGTGGCTTACACCAGCAAGGGAGCAAACTTACCATGCTAACGTTGCTCCCTTGCTTTTACTCATTATGTGGGAAAACCCAGGCTCAGCCGTCGCCTAGTTTTGACCTGTAGGAGGCGTTACGATGACTCAACATGAATTTTTATTGGAAATGAATAACATTTCTAAGGAATTCCCCGGAGTGAAGGCGCTCGACGGTGTAACCCTGAAGGTTCGTCCCGGTACCGTTCATGCGCTGATGGGGGA
>DASQNU010000174.1:0-13396 GCA_035644815.1 Bathyarchaeia archaeon
TTGATTTTCCAAAAAAGGACAGACTGGTCCCTTTGCGCGAAAAATCATGTGTCATGCTGGTAACTTCTACCACAAACCAAGCATGAAATGTTCCAAACATGTACCTGCACCTCCTCATCCAAGAATGAAATCACTTGCTGAACATCATACCACATCTGGAAATACTTTGAAAGGATTATTCTTCAAACAACGGTTTTCCTGTGTCGACATCAATAAATTGAATGGTCGTGTATGGCGACAGATCGATATTGCCCGCCACATATGGATACGCAATCACTTGGGGGTACATTTTGCCTGGCTCCGGAGAGGTCAGACGAACGTATACGGTGACTTGCTCCCAGCTGACCTGCTGCTTCACGATTTCGATGCCGTATCCCGGATTCGGCGCTTCTCCTCGGGAGATGACGTAGAGATTGCCTTGCTGATGAATCCCTTTTGTCTGTTTCATTTCCTGAATGAATGCTTTCTCCTGCGTTGTCAATGTATCTGAAGTCACCACAGAAAAGGTATCAGGCTGGCTTGCTTTTCCGAGATCGATTTTCCCGTTTTTCCAGGTTAGCGGAATCCCTAGCTGCTCCGCCACCCAGCGCAGCGGCACATAGGTCGTTTTTCCCTGTACAATCGCGCCCTGTTCGATTTTTTGCCAGCTCTTGATCATGACTTCATTAGTGCCGGGTTTGAAAGTAAAACTTACTCCATTGACGGTCAGCTTGCCCAAGCCCTGCTGCATGGTCCAACTGCCTTTGAGCATACGAGCCAAATCTTCACCAGCGACCAATGTCCGACCTTGCAGCAAGATCGGTTTGTATTGTAAGGTGACAGCCTGTTGCTCCACCGTCATCTGTATGGGTGTCGCTGCGTTCGCGGGGGCATTGAATAAAAATAGCCCGCTTACTACCAATGCTATCGCTGTCTGTCTGTTCATTGTCAACATTCCTTTCGCTTTTGCCTTCTGCCAACATGGACGCTGACAATGGCAAAAACGTTTCAATCATCCTCTCATTGCTACGGAGCATGCTGCAAAATCATGTTGCCAACCACGATCACAGCAGGAATCGTAAGCAATCCGAGCAATGTGGAAAAGACTGTCGTCATCGCACCCATTTCTTCATCGGCAGCGTATCGGGCGAAAAGGATCGACGCCATCGCGATCGTGGGCATCGCCGTCTGGATCAGGGTGACATGCCCCAGCTCTTGATCAATCGTAAAGAAAAACAGCAGACTCGCTGTAACCAGCGGAAACACAATCAATTTCATGGCCAACGGGAGTCCGAGCATGGGCAAGGTGACACGTTTCTTGTTGTGCAAAAGTACCGGAATCAACATACCGATATAGATCATAGCCAAGGGAGATGCCAGCTTGGCCAGACTGCCTGTCAGCTGCTTTACGATGACGGGCGGCTCCAGTCCCAGGACGGCGATCAAGAGTCCACCTGCGATGGCGAACATCGGGATGTTGACCAATTCTTTTAAGCCAGACAACGTCAGCTTGCGTTTTTCCTGCAGCAGCATGACTCCGACTGTCCAGATGGTGAAATCAAGGCCGGCATCAAAAACCGCTGCCAGAAGAGCACCCCTGGCCCCAAAAAGTGCCGCACAAAGCGGCAGACCAATGAAGCCCGTATTGCCGCAGCCCGATAGAATCGCCAGCTGCCTTGCTTCCTTGTCTGGCACCTTGCAAGCCTTTGCCCCGATCCACCCAAGCAAAATCCCAATACAGGTGAAGAGAATGGCAATGGCGAAAATTACAAAAATTTGCGTTAATAAGGCTTTGTCGATCGGCAATTGAAAAATTCCATCCAGGATGATACAAGGCATCGCTACGTTTACAATCAGCATGATCATCAGCTTGCGCGAATCTGCCGTTAAAGGGAGCCTTTTCCCAATGATTGCCCCGATTCCAACGATTACCCCCATCACAAGTATGGATGAAAGCACTGGTGCCATTTCCACGTTTGTTTCCCTCCCTATCAATCGCCCGCTTCAGCCGAAATGCAACACCTTTTTCTGAAGCGGACGAACGATTCTCTATCTCTACATCTCGACGGCAACCCAGGTCAATCCCGGATACTGTGCCATTTCACAAGTCCGCAGAGTATCCCCGCAAATAGGCACCGCTTGTTCAAGGGAAATGCACCATGCGAAAGGAAAGGCAACCTCTGCCCCTTCAATGTTAAGATTGCACATGACCCCATCAGGCTGTGCGGAAGCGAGCACAAAATGCTTTTCTACCGGCTCATGCTCTTTCCATTGAACCAATACCTTTCCATTGTTTCCGCCGGCGACGACCAAATCCACGTGCTCGCCGTAGGCAGCGTGAACCAGCGTGTGAGTGGTTCCATTCAGCTGGGCGATTTCCTTCAATACACGGGCCCACCCGACTGATTCTACTTCTTGTCCAGACGCATCTGTATACATCCGCCAATCATTCATCCCAATAACCCCTTTACTCCCATTCCATGACAGAAGGCTAGAAATAACCCCCTTTAGACGTAAAGCCAAAGGGGGAAGGTACCAGTTCTATATTAAGCTTCTTCTCTCTTATACTCAACTACAACCTCAGTGCCCAATCCGCCACGTGCATTCCAGTTGGCTTCAATGCGCATATAGAGAGGCTCGCAGCAAGCTACCAGGTCATTCAATATCCGATTCGTGGCATGTTCTTGATAAATCCCTACATTGCGGTAGGAAGTCAAATAATACTTCAGCGACTTCATCTCGATCAGCTTTTGATCCGGAATAATGTGGATGCGCAAATCTGCAAAATCAGGTAGGCCGGACCAAGGACAAACCGAAGTAAACTCGTTGGTTGGCATCATAATCTCTGTTTTTTTGCCTACATATTCATAAGGGATCGTTTCCAAAATATCAACCATAATCGCGGTCTCGTCTTGTGTGTCGAAACGAATGTTGTTGTACTTGCTGTGATTGTGCTCTGCGTGGGTCATACTAAAGATACCTCCTAATAATGGTTGGCTTGGTAACGACCAAAAAAAAGCCACTTACTACGCACCTGACGTGAAAAGCAAGGGCGGAGAGTGGCATCGTTTCATACTCGGCTCTCCCCTAGTTTTGATTTGCGAGAGGAGGGGGTTACGAACTCTCGGTTATTACCGTATAGAATCATACCAAACCAAAGCAAGCTTGAGAAGTATATTGACAAAAAAACAAAACGGGGCTAGAGTTACACTCATCAAATCATAAATCACATCGGTTTACTGGGGGTTTAACTTTATGAAAAAAATCTTTACATCTTTTACTGTCCTTTCCTCATTGGTTCTGGTTCTAGCTGGATGCGGCACTTCGGGAAACCAGGCTGCTCCTGCTCCTGCTGAGAAAGCGCCAACCGAAAATGCGCAACCAGCCAATCTGCTGGAAAAAATCAAGGCGGAAGGCAAAATTCGCGTGGGTACAGAAGGAACCTATTCCCCATTTACCTTCCACGATGAGTCTGGCAAGCTGACCGGTTATGATGTGGAAGTCATCACCGAAGTGGCCAAGCGGATTGGTGTGCAGCCTGAATTTATGGAAACACAATGGGATGCCATGTTTGCTGGTCTTGATTCCGAGCGTTTTGACGTCATCGCCAACCAAGTGGGTATTCGCCCTGACCGTCAGGAGAAATACGATTTCTCTGCCCCATACACCGTTTCTACTGCCGTGTTGGCGGTTCACAAAGATAACGCGACCGTAAAAGATTTCAAAGACATCAAAGGCTTGAAAGCGGCACAAACGCTGACCAGCAACCTGACCGATATCGCGAAGGAAAATGGTGCTGAAATCGTAGGTGTAGAAGGATTCAACCAAGCAATCGACCTCTTGGCTTCCAAGCGCGTGGATGTCACTGTGAATGACGGCCTCACCTTGCTTGAATTACTGAAACAAAAACCGGAAACACCTGTAAAAATCGTGGCGAAGCATGCGGACGCGGCCCAAAACGGCTTCATGTTCCGCAAAGGCAGCCCTGAGCTGATAGAAGCCTTTAACAAAGCGTTGGATGAGATGCACCAAGACGGTACACTCGCGAAAATCTCCGAGAAGTGGTTCGGTGCCGATGTTTCTAAGTAATCTGTTTGACAATCCAGAACGCGCTGCTCGACTCATCGAGATCGCTCAAAGCTCCTTTCTCCCTTTGGTGAAAGGAGCCTTCACTTATACACTCAGTCTGACAGTGATCTCATTTGTCCTTGGCCTGATCCTGGCGATTCTTACAGCCCTTGCACGCATTTCGGAAGTGAAAGTGCTGCAGGGTATCGCCCGCTTTTATGTATCCATCATTCGCGGAACCCCGCTCCTGGTGCAATTATTCATCATCTTTTACGGGATGCCCAGTATCGGGATCACCATCGATCCGTTTCCTTCTGCAATCATCGGCTTTTCACTGAATGTAGGGGCATATGGCTCAGAAATCGTACGCGCGGCCATTTTATCGATTCCAAAAGGCCAATGGGAGGCTGCCTATTCCATCGGCATGTCTTATCCGCAGGCGTTGTTGCGCATCATCTTACCGCAAGCGGCGCGCGTCTCTGTGCCACCGCTTTCCAATTCCTTCATCAGCTTGGTGAAGGATACCTCGCTCGCAGCCTCGATCCTCGTAGCCGAGATGTTTCGCAAGGCGCAAGAGATTGCTGCTCGCACCTTTGAGCCGCTGCTGGTCTATATCGAAGCTGCGCTCATTTATTGGGTCATCTGCATGTTCCTGTCGTTCCTGCAGGATAAGCTGGAGCATCGCTTGGATCGCTATGTGTCAAAATAGGAGGATCCCCCATGATCGAAATGAAGAATTTGCATAAACAATTTGGTGGGCTTTCCGTGCTGCGCGGGATCTCCCTGCAGATCGAAAAAGGAAAAGTGCTAGTCATCGTGGGCCCATCCGGCTCTGGAAAGACGACGCTTTTACGCTGCCTCAACTTGCTGGAAATACCGGATCAAGGCGAGATTCGGATCGGGGATGTACAGCTTGATTTCAGTAAAAAGGTAGATAAATCGCAGATCACGAAATTGCGTAAACAAACCGGCATGGTGTTTCAAAACTACAACCTGTTTCCCCATATGACTGCCTTGGAAAATGTCATCGAAGGTCCGGTTACGGTGAAAAAGGAAAGCAAGGATGCTGCTCGCGCGAAAGGGAAAACACTTTTAGGCAAAGTCGGTCTGGCAGAAAAAATGGATGAGTATCCGTTCCAGCTTTCGGGCGGTCAGCAGCAACGCGTCGGCATCGCTCGTGCACTGGCGATGGATCCTCTCGTAATGCTGTTTGATGAGCCGACATCCGCGCTCGATCCAGAGCTCGTTGGCGAAGTGTTGAAGGTGATGAAGGAGCTAGCCAGAGAAGGCATGACGATGATTGTCGTCACCCACGAGATGAGCTTTGCGCGCGAAGTAGCCGATGAGGTGATCTTCATGGATCAAGGTGTCATTGTAGAACAAGGCCCGCCGCAGCAGCTTTTTGTCAATCCACGTGAAGAGCGGACCCGGCAATTTTTACAATTGATCCAATCATAAGTGAAGTGAGAAATGAAAAGGACCTTGCATCGAAAATGACGCAGGGTCCTTTTGCATTTCCTAATTCCGACTAGTCGTCAAACAGGAAGAAAAACAGGAGGAGGATCACGATAATCCAGAAAAAGTTTCCGTCTTTATTTTTCCAACCGCTCATCAAGGTTCCCCCCTTATACGGTGCTGAAGACAGATAATTCAACCATGCGTGTGGTCGAATTACCTGCCTGCAAGACATTGTATGTGGAAGGAACTGCTCCGCTTGTACCCTCGTCTACTTCTCGCAAATTTGGGTAGTTGTCCTGACGCGGTTTACACAATATTAATGCTATTTATACCAAACCTACACGTTCTCTTAATATACAAAGAGTAAGATGTAAGAGGTCAGACCCTACGATGGACATATGCGTCCTCATTTTGCCACTGGTTAGTTTGGACCCCCTTCTACCGGTGGCCTTTTTTTATTTCAGTGGCCCCAGTCTATCCCCTCTCTTCCTTACCCCTTTGTTCCGCCCGAAGTAAGTCCTGCGATCAAATAGCGCTGCACCCAGAGGAACACGATTAGCACCGGCACCGTCACGATAATCGCACCTGCCGCCAAGTAATGCCAATCCGTATTGAACTGATTGACGAATTGCTGCAAACCGATCGGCAGCGTATACATTTTTTGCTCAGACAAAAACGTCAGGGCGAACAAAAATTCATTCCATGCCGTGATGAAAGCATAAAAGCCTGTCACCGCCACACCAGGCAAAGCAAGCGGCAGCACGATCCGATAAAATGTGCCGAAGTGGGACAGACCGTCCACACGGGCCGCCTCTTCCAGCTCATACGGGATGGTATCGAAGAAGTTTTTCATCATCATGACGCAAAAAGGGATCGCCACCGTCGCATACGCCAGGACAAGACCAAAGTAGCTGTTTAATAAGCCGAGAGCATTGATAATTTTATACAGCGGAATGACCAGCAATGCCCCCGGAAACATTTGCGTCAGAAAAAACAGGTAGTTGATCGCGCCTCTTCCCTGAAACTTGAACCGGGAGATCGCGTAAGCAGCCGTCGTGGACAGAACCAGCGAAATCAAAGCGGTCAAAAGCGCGATCAGGAAGCTGTTGCCCATCCATTGCAGGAAAACGCCATCCGCACGAGTCAGTACGTGGATGTAATTTTCCAGCGTAAAGGTTACCGGTATAAAATGCAGCTCCGTTGAAAATACCTCTGACTTCGGTTTAAAGCTGGTGGACAGTATCCACAGTACGGGAAAGACGGCGAAAAACGAGGAGATGATCAACAGCAGGTGCACCCACCAATTTGATTTTTTCATCTTAGTAGTACACCCCCTCGTTGCTGCCTGTTTTCAGCATCCGTTGATAGATAATCGTAAACGCGAGCAAAAAGCTCAAGATGACCACGCCATAGGTAGCGGCCATGCCAAAATTCCAGTTCAGGAAAGCTTCCCGGTACGCATACGTCACCAAAATCTCGGTCGCTCGTACCGGTCCTCCCCGTGTCACCAGAAAGATCACGTTAAACAAATTGAACGTCCAAATGACACCCAGTACGGTCGACGTAGCCGCCACCGGCTTGAGCAACGGCAGCGTGATCGTCCAGAACTGCCGCCAAGCGCTCGCCCCATCGACACGTGCAGCCTCGTACAACGATTGGGGAATACTCTGCATTCCGCCCAAAAGGGTAATCATCATAAACGGCACACCGAGCCAGACGTTCACCAGGATGACGGAAAACATCGCCCAGAAGCTGTCGCCCAGCCAGGGAATCGCACCGATGCCCAGCTTTTGCAGCACGAGATTGAGGACGCCATAGGTTTCGTTATACATCCAGGTCCAAGAAAATGCCGCAATAAACGAAGGGACTGCCCATGGCACGATCAACAGCATCCGGTAGATTCCTTTGCCTTTGATATTGCGGTTGAGCAACAGCGCCAGGATCAGCCCCAGCGTAAAGTGAAAAAAGACGTTCGTAAATGTCCAGATCAACGTCTGCACGATCACGTCACGAAATACGGACTCCGGCTGAAAAATCGAGGCAAACAAGTCGGTATAGTTTTTGAAGCCGATAAATTCATAACTGGGCGGAGCAAATTTACTCCCCATGTTGTACTGGCTCATATCCGTAAAACTGTACGAGATCCCTTGCACAAGCGGATAAAAGACAAGCAAAGCCAACACCGCCAGTGCGGGAGCGAGAAATACATATGCAATCCACGTGTTCTTACGAGCGCCCACAATCACGCCTCCCTTTTACAAAGCACTGCAATCAACCAATTTATAATAGCGGAAGGGGAGCGCCCTCAGGCAGCTTCCCCTTGTTTATCACCCGCTCTGCGCATTTGCGCGCGAGCCGACTGCTCTTTTTCCTCTTTGAAGCGCTTATTGGCCAAGCAAGCCTTTCCATGCGTTGGCTACGGCATCCAAGCCGTCTTTCGGAGCTTTATCCCCTTTGTAAATCGCTTGAATCTCTGGATCGAAGGAAGCGAAGATTTGACCGCCTTCTGGAATCACAGGACGGTTTTTCGCTTTTTCCATCACCGCTTTAAACTCGGAGATCATCCGGTTTTCTTTTACTTCCGGCATGTCATAAGCAGATTTTCGGGTAGGCAATGTACCGTTTGTAGCTGCCATTTTCGCTTGGCTTTCTTTTGTCGACAAGAACGCGATGAGTTTGTATGCGGCATCTTTGGATTTGGAACCTGCATAGATGGCCAGGCTGTGTCCGCCAACCGGTGAACCGGTATCACCATTTGGACCCGCTGGGATCGGAGCGATTCCCAGATTGTTCGGATCTTTAAATTGATCGCCTGTCAAAATGTCGGAAAGTGCCCACGGACCGTTGAAGATCATGGCAGCGGTCCCTTTCTTGAAGGCTTCGTTCATATTTTGATAGTTGTTTGCGGCATCGATATCTTTCGGGTACACCTTGTCGACTTGGCCGAGTTTTACGGCAAACTCTACCCCTTGCACAGCTCCTGGCGTGTTGATCAAGATTTGTTTGTTGTCATCGATCAAACCGCCGCCAAATGCCCATACGAAAGGCAATGTGAAGTACGCTTCTGTTTGACGGTGGTAGAATCCCCATTTATCAGTGCCATTGGTGAGCGCTTTCGCAACAGCAGCAAACTCGTCCATCGTTTTCGGTGCTTCCGTAAAACCAGCGTCAGCTAGCAGTTTTTTATTGTAAAGAAGCGCCAGTCCATCCGTTACTTCCGGAACGCTCCATGTCTTGCCGTTCCATTTGCTGTAGTTGAGCGGCGCTTCCAAAAAGTCGTCCTGATCCTTGAAATAGTTGTCGAGCGGTTCGAGCAAGCCCATTTTCGCAAACTCCGGTGTCCATGCCACCTCAGAACGAATGACATCTGGGCCGTTCCCCGCTTGCGCAGCTGTGCGGAATTTGTTTTGCGCTTCGTTAAATGGAACGATCTCCAAGGTTACCTTGATGTCTTTGTTCTGCTCCTCGAACTGGGTGATCAGTTCCTTCAATGGCACTGTTTCGGATTCACGCATGGTTGTCCAGAATGTAATGTTTTGCGGTCCTGTTTGTTGCTGAGCCTGTTCCCCTTGCCCTGCAGGTGCTGTTGTGGAGCCCCCGCCGCAGCCGGCTAACAGAGATCCAAACAGTGCGAATGTGGTAAAGATACTGAAAACGCGTTTCATCGATTTACCCCTTTCTCTTTTCCTTGGAATTGCGAAGAAGCCTCATCAAAACCATTTGAGTTGTCAATGCAAACGGTTGCACAAAATGCGAAAATCAACGTTTTGTTTGGATGATATTGTCTGACACCACATGTGTACCTCCATCCTACAACATGAAATTAACGAAAGAAAACGTTTGCAAAATGCCGTTTTTGACTAAAAATCGGTATTTTCGCATTTTTAATCAATACTACCTTGCGTTTTTTTCTGATTTCTCCTTATTTCGCCGTTTTTCATTCCAGAAAAATTTGTAAGCGCAATCCGTTTACAAGTCTACTTTTTTTCGATACGATGAGGGAAATCAAACGTTTGCACGAGTTGTTTGGAGGGTCTTACGTTATGTCTGTCACCATCAAGGATGTGGCTCGCATCGCTGGTGTTTCACCGTCTACCGTATCGCGCGTGCTGTCCAACCATCCCAAAATCAGCCCGGCCACTGTGCGCAAGGTCAGGGAAGCAATGGAGGAACTCGGCTATCATCCGAATATTATGGCGAAGAGCCTGGTATCCAAGAGCACGCAGACAATCGGTCTGGTGCTGCCGCGCTCGGTCGAGGAGTTTTTGAATCCATTCTTTTCCGAGGTCATGCGCGGGATGTTTGCTTATGCCAATCAAGCACAGTACGATGTGTTGATGTCTGCCGCCAACAGTCGGCAGGAGGAGCTGGAAGCCATCAATCGCATGATCCTGGGCAGACGAGTGGACGGCATCATCATGATGGCTCCCCGAAAAAAAGATCCTGTCATTGAACAGCTGCTGCAGCATGATTTTCCTTTCGTGCTGCTGGGACGTTCCTTGGAGCATGAAGAATTGCTCTGCGTGAATAATGACAATATTAAGGCTGCCTTCGATGCAACCAATCACCTGATTTCCCTTGGACATCAGCGCATTGGTTTTGTCAGCGGTTCACCGGACATGGTCGTGACCGAGGACCGGTTGGAAGGTTATCGTCAGGCATTGGCAAGCGCTTCTCTGCCGTACCGGAAGGACTGGATCATCGGGGAAGAAATGCTGCAAGCTGGAGGCTTCCACGCTCTTTCTCTGATGCTGACGCAGCCGGAGAGGCCCACCGCTTTTGTCGTGATTGACGATGTCATTGCCTTTGGCTTTATTCGCCAGCTCTATGAAGCAGGTTTCCGTGTCCCGGATGACGTCTCCATCGTCAGCTTCAACAACATCATGCTGACAGAGCTCAGCAATCCGCCGATCAGTACCGTTGATATCGGCATTTACCATCTTGGCTATATGACAGCCCAGCTGCTGATCCGAAAAATATCGGGAGAATCGATTGTCCAGAACCAACTGGTACTGCCGCACCGTCTTGTTGTGCGCGGCTCTTCCCTGCATCCTCGCGCGTAGAACGCCTGAAAGGAGTCACCCTTATGAAGCTTTCACCCGTTACGCAAAAACCTTATTTGAACGATGCGGTCATTGGCAACTCCTCGATGCTCGCGGCACTTGGCTTCCACGGCGAAATCTATCGTCTCTGGTGGCCGCATCAGGATATGGCCCAGCATATCGAAAAGATGCAAGCTGGCATCTTTGTCGAAGGACACAGCAAGGAGACGCTTTGGCTCAATGAGCTCGAAGCGTGGGACTATGCACAGGCATACTTGCCGAAAAGCAATATTTTGCGTACAACCGCAATAGCCAAGCAGCTGCCTTTAACCGTGGAAACGATCGATTTTGTCGTGCCTGATGAAGATCTGCTTGTCCGTCACTATCGCGTGGCGAATACTGGGCAGCAACCGCTTCGTCTGCGCTTTTTCTATTATGCTTCGATGAACATCTCGGAGAACAAGCTCTACAATACGGTGGCTTATGAGCCGACTGTAGATGGGTTATTGTATTTCCGTCATCATTATGCTTTTGCGCTCGCTGGTGCAAACGATTGCACTGAATATACGACAGCTGCTGCGCTTCAACAAGCCTCCTCAGGGCATCTACCAGGCAACGGAATCGCCATGGTTCCGGATGGAGCACTGGGCTGGCTGCTGGAGATCCAACCAGGTGCGACCGCAGATGTGCCCGTCTATTTAACTGCTGCCGACACCATCGATGCCGCTGTAGGCAAAATGAAAGCAGCAAAAACGCAGTCTCCAGATAGTTGGCAGCAGAAGACGCTCACCTATTGGGAGCAATATCTTGCTACATTACCGGAGCTGCCGGCAACGGATGAACGCATTCGCAGTGTGTATGAGCGTTCCCTGCTTGTGTTCCCGCTGATGGCGGACAAAGCTACCGGCAGTGTCATCGCTGCTCCTGAGTTTGATGAAGCCTTTACCCGCTGCGGCGGCTATGCCTATTGCTGGGGTCGCGACGCTGCATACATCACCACCGCTTTTGACCGTGCAGGATTAACGGATTTATCCCGCCATTTTTATCGTTGGACCTTGCTTGCCCAATCGGCGGACGGCTCCTGGCAGCAGCGTCATTATCATGATGGTAGACTTGCCCCGTCGTGGGGACTGCAAATCGACGAAGGTGGCTCCATCCTCTGGGGCATGTATCAGCATTATCTAGCGACGCAAGATTTGTCCTTCCTCGAGGAAATGTGGCCGGCGGTGGAAAAAGGAACTGCCTTTTTACTGGCGTTTCTGGATGCCGAGACCGGGCTTCCACTGCCGAGTCGTGATCTGTGGGAAGAGCGGGAAGCAGAGCATACGTATTCCGCTGCAGCGGTATATGGTGGAATCAGGGCCGCAGCGGAAATCGCCAAACGGTTGGAAAAAGAAGCGCAAGCCCGACAATGGGAAGATGCTGCCGATCTACTGCAAGAGGCAATCCTACAGCAAACATATAATCCTGAAACGGGGCTGTTCTATCGCGGCGTGAAGCTGAGCGTGGATCAGGCGGCTTACCAGCATGCGAAAGCATCCGGAAAAGCGGTTGCCCAGACGACCGATCCAAAAGGGTATGTGACTCATCTGCAAATACACGACGAGGTCATGGATATTTCCCTGATCGGTCTGTCTGTCCCCTTTGCGGTGCTGGATGCCAATGATCCGCGGATTGCAGCCACTGCAGATGCGATCGAGCGTACGTGTACCTCCCCGTTGGTTGGCGGGATTCGACGCTACGAAGACGACCACTATATCGGTGGAAATCCGTGGATTCTGACGACGCTATGGCTCGCCCAATTCCGCATCAGCCAAGGCCGTTATGACGAAGCGAAAAAGCATTTGGACTGGGCCGTTTCTCATGCCACTTCTCTCGACCTTTTGCCTGAGCAGATTGACCAGAACACCGGAGAAGCTGCATGGGTCATACCGCTTACCTGGTCCCATGCGATGTTTGTCCTTACTGTCCACATGCTTCACGAGGCTGGGCAATTGTAAGAAAAACTTCAATAGAAACTCAAAAAATCGAAAGGATCCACGCTCTCCCCCGAGCATGGATCCTTTTTTTACTTGCCTTCTAGGTTCAAAAAATGCCGCAGCTCCTCATAAAATGCCGGATTACAAGCCATCACGCTGCTCTTTTGATCGAAGGGAAGCGGCTCTCCGTTCATTTTTTTTGCCACACCGCCCGCTTCTTCCACGATAATGCGAGCTGCACCGAAATCCCACGCATTCAAAGACATGCTGACATAGCCATCAAGCCTGCCCGCGGCCACATAGGAGATTTCCAGCGCTGCACTGCCTAGTAAACGCATGCCTCGCACCTTGCCGGCCAGCTTTTTCACGATCTGGTCGATCCCGATTTGCTCAGCCCGCTTGTTCCAAAAGACACTGGTGCAAAGCAGGGCTTCCTCGAGCTTCACTTGTTTGGTCAAGCCTAAACGGCGATCGTTCAGGTACGCCCCCTGCCCTTTTACCGCATAGAACAGTTCATCCCGCGACGGGTCGTATACGACACCGATCAGCCCTTCCCCTTTATGGTATACGGCAATCGAGACGGAAAAATTAATTTGCTGATGGACGAAGTTGGTCGTGCCATCAATCGGATCAATGATCCATAACGTCTCATGATCAGCAGGATCGCCCTCAAACACGCTCTCTTCACCAAGAATGCCATGATCGGGAAATTCCTTTAAGATCGTTTGGATCACGTATTTTTCCACTTCTTTATCCACTGCCGTGACCAGATCGGAAGCAGAGGTCTTATACTCAACCAGAATTGGTTGCTTCAATCGTTCCAGGCTTAGCGCTCCCGCTGTTTTCGCACAATGAATTGCCATTTTTTTG
>DASQNU010000175.1:0-2107 GCA_035644815.1 Bathyarchaeia archaeon
AGCCGATGTCGGCGTGAATACCGTCATGGAATTGATCGACGAGCTGCGCAGCGAGGTACGCAAGCATAAAATCGAGAATGCGCTCGATTTGCAGCCGATTCTTTCCGAGAAACTGGTCGGCCTGCTGAAAAATGAAGAAACGGCCAACACTGCGTTAAATATTGAAGAAGGGCGCCTGAACATCATCTTGTTCGTCGGGGTAAACGGCGTCGGGAAAACGACCACCATCGGAAAAATGGCCCATATGTTCAAATCCCAAGGGAAAAAGGTGCTGCTGGCTGCGGGCGATACGTTCCGGGCGGCAGCGATCGAACAGCTTGAGGTATGGGGTCAGCGTGTAGGTGTTGATGTCATCAAGCATCAGCAGGGAGCAGACCCTGCAGCGGTGATCTATGACGCGATTCAAGCGGCAAAAGCACGTGGTGCAGACATTTTGCTGTGCGATACAGCTGGACGATTGCAAAACAAAGTGAACCTGATGGAAGAGCTTAGCAAGGTGAATCGCGTGATCAAGCGCGATGTGCCGGATGCTCCCCATGAAGTTCTCTTGGTTCTTGATGCGACGACTGGCCAAAATGCGATGTCCCAAGCTCGTACCTTCGGCGAGTCATCAGGGGTTACCGGAATCGTCCTAACAAAGCTGGATGGCACGGCGAAGGGCGGAATTGTCATCGCTATCCGTAATGAGCTGCATATCCCAGTGAAATATGTAGGGTTGGGTGAGAAGATGGATGACCTCCAGCCGTTTGATCCGGAACAATTTGTCCATGCCCTGTTTGCCGGACTCATTGTGCATGAAGAGCAAGACCAGCAAGAACAGTAAGGATAGGGAACCTTTTACCAGCTTGTTCGTATGAAGTAGGGTGGTGTTTCCAACACTACTCAACAAGAACACGGAAAAGCGGGAGGCAAAAATGGAGCAACAAGCGGAATCACAGGAAGCGGAATCATTTTTCTCATTGCTGAAGAAAGGCAACAAATCCTCCGCAATTGCAATGATTGGAAATGCGGTGATTGCGGCGATTAAAGGGTTCGCTGCTGCTGTAAGCGGCAGTGGTGCGATGTTCGCATCAGCAATGCATTCATTGGCAGATGCGGTGAATCAGGGATTTGTCTTTATCGGAAGCGTGCTTTCGGAAAAAAAGCCAACCCCAAAATTTCCGACCGGGTTTGGACGGGTTATCAATATTTTTTGTATGATCGCAGTCATTGTCGTCACAATCATGGCCTATGAGACGATCAAGGAAGGCTACCACCTGCTCCAACATCCTGTACATTCAGAGGGTGGCTTCTGGCTGAATGTGATCGTGCTTGTAGTCAATCTGCTGGTTGACGGAGCCATACTCGTAAAGGCAATGAAGGAGATTATTCACGAGTCCAGAGCGGAGACAAAGGGTAATGGCCTTGTGATGGCAGCATTTAAGAATGTCGGTCGGGCTGCACCGCCGACGCGCCTTGTTTTTTATGAGGACCTAGTAGCGTGCGCGGGTGCACTTCTCGCTTTGATTGCAGTTGTTGTGACCTCCGTAACGAATTTCGTGCTGTTAGATGGCTTGAGCACCATCCTAATCGGCCTGCTCATGGTCGCAGTAGCGTTTCGCGTGGGGTATGACAACATGGTCGGCCTGATCGGGGTTGCTGCACCAAAAGAGGTAGAGGACAAGGTAGCGCAAATCATTTTCTCTGATCCTTATGTAACGGACATTAACAAGATCCGTATCATGCAGGAAGGTCGTTACTATCATGTGGAAGCGTTGATCGAACTGCGTGCGGGGATGAGCCTGGCGGATGCCGATGATGTCAAAATGCGGGTTAGAGAAAAGCTGATTGCAGATCCGGACATTACGGATGTAATCCTTGGCATTATTGAAGATAACGGTATTCGCAACTGGACAAATCATCTTGTCAACAAAAACGCTTGACAGCAGTCGGGCATTTAGGTACTATAGTATTCGTGCTGTAAAGGAAATCACTTTACAGGCGAGAGCCGAGTACCTCATGTAAAGGATTGGTTCCATGCTCGAAAAAACCAATCAAGTGAATCTCTTGTTTGACTTCTATGCGCCTCTTCTCAAAGGCAAGCAGAGAGAATATCTCGAACTGTACT
>DASQNU010000176.1:0-13976 GCA_035644815.1 Bathyarchaeia archaeon
ACATATGATTCCTTCGCGCAAAATCAACAAAGCGAAACTTATCCGGTCTATGTCTCGATTCCGTATACTGAAAAAGGGTAGCATCTTCCAAATATACGTAGTTTTTAATATTCACGACATTATGGAATCCCTCTAAATCCAACAAGGCCCGGTCTTCCTCTGTCGGTTCTTCGATGACAATCTCCTTCTTCGCGAAGCTGATCGAAAGGTTCAGCTCATTTTCGAGATAATAAAAGATGGATGTTTCACAGATTTCCTTGGTGATATGCGGAACAATTTTTGTGTTTAAATAATCTTTATCCAAAATGATCTTTTCTCCGCCAAATTCCCGAATTCTGCTGATTTTCCATACGGTATCCTTGCTCGATAGATTCAGCTGTTGCCTGATATATTCATCCGGCTTCCACAGATTCAGCTCGTGGACAATGGTAATGGGCTTCTCTCCCATTTTGTCCGCTAGCTCTTTAAAGCTGACGAGACCCGATACGGGAAAATTGAGCTTTCCGCCTTTGATCACAATCGAGCCTTTTCCACGCACTTTCTGAATATATCCGTTTTGAGAAAGCAGATTCAACGCCTTTCGGATCGTCTCTCTGGAAGTATTGTAACGATCCTTCAGTTCATTCTCTGAAGGAAGCAAGGAGTTCGGTTTGATCTCCCCTGTTTCAATTAGATGGACGATTTCGTTGTGGATCGTTAAATACTTATTGGTCATTAGCAAACTCCAACTTATTTTTTGAGATGAAATACGACAGATTCGTAAGGGCGCAAAGTGAACCGGCGGAAATTCGGATCGGTATCCGGATAGTTCGAGAGCAGAATATCACTGGTATATCCCTCTACATCTACTTGCTCCGGGAGAGTAAAGACCGTCGATTTCTTTCGGAAGTTATTCACTACGATAAGCTTCTCATTTTCGGTGCTGCGTATATAACTAAAAATATCATCATGCTCTGGCAGAATCAATTCATATCGGCCATCTGTGATAATGTCGTAGTCTTTTCGAAGCTGGATGAGTTTCTTGTAATGATAGAAAATCGAATCCTTTTCTGCCAAGGCTCTCTTTGCATTGATGGATGGGTAGTTCCCTGCCGTATTGATCCATGGTGTGCCCGCCGTAAAGCCGGCATTTACTGAATCATCCCACTGGACAGGCGTTCTGGAGTTGTCTCTTGATTTTTGCTTCAAAATCTCGATAATCTCCGCTTCCGGCTTGCCCTGCTGCTTCATGATTTCATACATATTTAACGATTCGACATCGCGGTAGTCTTCGATTCTATCAAAGTTTGGATTCGTCATGCCGAATTCCTCTCCCTGATAGATATAAGGCGTCCCCTGCATCATATGAATGGCAGTGGCCAGCATCTTCGCCGATTCTTGATGGAATTCGCCGTCATCGCCAAAACGGGAAACGACTCGCGGCTGATCATGGTTACACCAAAAAAGGGCATTCCAGCCGCCGCCTTTGTTCATTTCCACTTGCCAATCGGATAGGATTTTTTTCAACTGAATGAAATCAAAATCAGCCTTGGCCCACTTTTCCCCATTTGGATAATCGACTTTCAGGTGATGAAAGCTGAACGTCATATCCAATTCTTTGCGGCTCGGTTCTGTATATTTAATGCAATTCTCAATCGTCGTGGACGACATTTCCCCAACCGTCATCATCTCGTACTGGGAAAATACCTCTTGGTTCATTTCATGCAAGAATTCATGGATTCTCGGCCCGTCTGTATAAAACTTGCGTCCATCTCCAGGGGCAACAGACCCGTCATCGCTCAGGAAGCGCTGATCCTTCGAAATCAGATTGATGACATCCAGGCGAAAACCGTCTACACCTTTATCCAGCCAGTACTTCATCATGTCATAGACAGCTTTGCGAACCTGTTCGTTTTCCCAATTCAGATCAGCTTGGGTGATATCGAATAAGTGCAAGTAATACTGTCCGGTCTTTTCATCCAACGCCCATGCAGATCCCCCGAATTTGGACTGCCAATTGGTCGGTTCCTTGCCATCCTGTCCATCCTTCCAAATATAGAAATTACGGTACGGGTTCTCCCGAGAGGACATGGACTGCTTGAACCACTCGTGTTCGGTCGACGTGTGATTCACGACAATATCCATGATGATTTTCATCTCTCTTTTGTGTGCTTCATGGAGAAGACGCTCGAAATCTTCCATTGTGCCGTATTCTTCATAAATCTTGTAGTAGTCACTGATATCGTAGCCATTATCTCTTTGCGGGGATTCATAGATCGGTGTTAACCACAGCACATCTACCCCTAATTCCTTTAGATAATCCAATTTCTCGATGATGCCCTGTATATCTCCAACGCCATTGCCTGTCGTATCATAAAAACTTTTCGGGTAAATTTGATAAACAGTCGATTTCTTCCACCATGGTTGTGCCATGTCCCCACCATCTTTCTTTTTTTCATTCTTCTTATACGAAACGTCGCGTGTTTCTTTAACAGCAAAAGGAGACATAGCTATGTCCCCCTTGCCTTTTATGCAGCTTTTCGTTCCATTTCTCTATTTTCTGTTAAAGGAAAGCTTCCCTACGTTTGCTTTTGCGAAGGCGATCGTCAAAATCATTGGCACCACTATCGCAACCAGCATGGATATCGCGAACGTACCCATATGCTGCGGTTGGATGGATAAGATACCAGGCAATCCGCCTACTCCGATCGAGTTCGCCATGACATCGCTGCCTACGGAAACGATAGCTGCGGCCATGGAGCCGATCATTGCAGCCAGGAACGGATAGCCATATTTCAAGTTAATCCCAAACATCGCTGGCTCTGTAACGCCCAAGTAACAAGAGATCGTAGCAGGAATGGATATCTGCTTTTCCTCTTCATTCTTGCGGTTAATGTAGATCATGGCAAGTACGGCGGATCCTTGCGCGATATTGGACAGGGCAATCATTGGCCACAGGTTTGTACCGCCGAGCTCGCTCATCAACTGCAAGTCGATGGCATTCGTCATATGGTGCAATCCGGTGATTACCAGTGGTGCGTATGCAAAGCCAAATACCGCTGCAAATAACCAACCAAATGAAGATGTTAAACCAGAATGTACGACATTCGAAATGAAGGAACCGATTTGCCAACCCAATGGTCCGAGAATGGTGTGGGCAATCAATACAGTTGGAACTAATGCCAAGAACGGCACTACGATCATGGATATGGCATTCGGAATGATTTTACGCAATCTCAATTCCAGGAAGGACAGCAAGAGACCTGCCAAGATGGCCGGAATCACCTGTGCCTGGTAACCAATCATCTGTACCTGCGCAAAGCCAAAATCCCAGAATGGAATCTCTTTCGCATTGGCGACTCCGTAGGCATTTAACAGCTGCGGAGATACCAAGGTAATCCCGAGTACGATACCAAGGATCTGGGTCGCTCCCATTTTTCTAGCAACGGCCCATGTAATTCCCACTGGCAGAAAGTGGAAGATCGCTTCTCCAATCAGCCAGAGGAAGGAGTGTACCCCTTTCCAAAATTGAGAGACTTCTATGATTGTCTTCGTGCCATCCTCCAGCAGCTTAATATCCCCGATGATATTTCTGAACCCGAGAATCAAGCCCCCAACCACGATGGCTGGAATCAGCGGAGTGAAAATCTCTGCCAAATGAGCCATGATTCTTTGCAGGACATTCATGTTTTGTTTGGCAGCCTCTTTTGCCTCTTCTTTCGATGTGTCACTCACACCTGCGATTTTTACAAATTCATTGTAGAACGTAGAGACTTCATTTCCGATGATGACCTGGAACTGACCTGCCTGGGTAAAGGTGCCTTTTACCAATTTGAGCGCTTTGATGTTTTCTACATCTGCTTTATTTGGATCTTTCAATACAAAACGCATTCTCGTTGCGCAATGGGTGACGACGGTGATGTTTTCACTGCCGCCAATGTACTTCAACAAGTCTTGGGCAGTTTCTGTGTATTTGCTCATGTTTCTCCCCCATCTATCAAGCATATTTTTGGAAAGATAATCAAATGATAGTGCTAGGATGATATTGTTTGCGCTTTCAACCAACTTGTATATACATGTTTTGATTGCGTTTTCATGATAGCTTGTATATACAAGTTTGTCAATATTGTATTTTAAACCGCTTACAAATCTTCATTGAAGATAAAAAATGGAGAAAAAACAAAGAAGCCGACATTCTCATAAACAGAATGACCGGCTTCTTTCATCACCTAGTTTTGTACTCTTACTCGTTTACTTCTGCGCAGGAACCTCTATTTTCAGTTCCAACTCCTTGATATATTCATCGGGACTGGCTTTCTCATCATCATCCTTGTCAATGTAAGGACGAACGATCAGATAGTGCGGTTTTCCCTTTACGGAAACATAACGCTCTGTTTGTATGAGCTGATTTTTGTCAAACATCCCTTCTCCACTGACTGCATCTACTTGATGCTCCTGATCGTCAAACAGCGCATATTCAATCTCCATGATCTCGTCAGTTTTCTTCTCTTCTACTTTTACCTTTTCGTCCACCTTTACGTTTATGGCAAGATTTGTAGTCGCCGACGTCATCTCTACATCCGTGACAGAGAATGTCAGCCCATTATGGGTTCGGGAAGCTTTCGGCTGGAACCGGACAGCATGTTGTACCGTTCTCTTCACGGGCACTTCCAGCTTGAACTTGTGATCCACTCCCTTAAGCTCCACATAGAAGGTGGCCGTAAAGGAATCAGGCAGCTTGAGGGAAGGATTCTCGCCTGATCGATCATTGATTTCAAAGGTCATGGTGTCGGGATGCTCCTTGCCGGCAGCACCATAGAATACGCCATTTACAGGAGAATCCGGAGCATTCGGTTCCTTTCCATCAATGGACACAAAGATTTCTTCGATCGCGTCATCCAGGCTGTTTCCCTTTTCTCCCGTATAGAATTTGCCATCAATGCCTTGCGGTGCGTTGATTTTTACGGCGAAGGCAGCGCGTGTTCCGTCAAAAATCACTTCAGATATGCCCATCGTGATTCCTTCAAACGAATCGCTTACAGTGACAGATGTAGTTAACCCTTGCACTCCTGCAGCCTGCAAGCCGCTGTCAACCTGGATCGAGCTGAAGATGCTGCCGATCAACGGTATCTGCTTCAATGATTCCGCCATCGCCGGGGAGACCAATGCCGTGGTGTACACTCCCACACCAAGCATGGCCGCTGCAGCTGTAACCGAGACCGTCCAACGTTTCCATGAGGCAGTAGAATTCTTGACCGGTGTAAAAGGCTGATCGGCAAGGGATGCATAGGTGCTATCCAGTCTGGCACGTACGACTTCCGGTATTGCTGTCATCTCCGTATCCTTGAGCTCTTTCAATTGATCATCCAGATTATACTTTTCCAAAATACAGCTCCCCTTCCTGATTCATGTTCAACATGGTGTGCAAGGTGTTTCTGGCCCGATACAGACGGGTTTTTGCAGCGCCTTCCGTAATACCCAGGATGTCCGCGACTTGTTTGAGCGGCAAATCCTGAAAATAATGGAGAACGATCACCAATCGCTGCTGCTCTTCCAGCCCGTCCACGGCTTCCCTGAGATCCATATAGTCGTGATTGTGGCTGATGGAAGCCTCCGGCGGTATTTCTGCTACCGAGATTGTCTGGGTTCGTTTTCGCAACATGGCATTGCATTCATTGATCAATATCCGCATCAGCCAGGTTTTAAAGAAGTGCGGTTCACGGAGTGTTGATAGCGATCTATAGGCTTTCAAGATGGTTTCCTGCAGTGCATCCGCACAATCCTCATCTTTCTTCAGAATGGCCCGGGCCGTGCTGTATAAAGACGATTCCATCTGTTTGACAAGTTGAATGAATATCTCACTGTTTCCTTGCTGTGCTTTGCGTACGTTCTTTTCTAAGTCTTTCATGTTCGCTCCCTTCCTTCTGTGCCTCACCATTTTGCAAAATGTTTTACACTGATTAGATCATGGGGGAATGGAAAAGGTTACAGAGGGATAAAAAGAGAAAGGGGACAATTCCAACAGTCTATAACAAGACTATGGGATCGTCCCTCTATCCTTTGCAACCATAAACTTTTGCCTATGCTGACTGTAATTCCCTGCTTACACTACATACTTAATTGCCCGGAAACGGCCCTTTACCAGGACGCCCCCCGCCGTGACCGCTTCTGGCTGTCGTAACGCCAGACTCATTCAGCCATGTGACATTGCTTGAAGCCTTAAATTCCACTACCTTTGTGCCCCCCTCATAGGTACCGCCGTTAAAAAGGCCATCTGCTTGGCTGCCAGTCGCTGAACCGCCAGAATAGAGCGTGTAAGTGGTATCCTTTTTCAATTCGGGAGAACTGAATACGACTGTTTGATAATCCTTCGTCGGAGCAAAGGTGGCGATGGTTTTTCCTGTGCTGTCCGCCAGGTGAACCAAAGTTCCCGCAGTTTGTGTCTCCGGATATGTCATGACAATCGCATGTTGCGTGGATTGCTCGGACGGTCCTTGTGCCATGCCAGCACTTCCAGCTGCAATCAGGAGTCCGCCGCTCAATTCAAAGGTACTGTCGTAATCCAGCACGCCGTTTCCGTTCGAAGTCGGTCCATACACAATGACGGTACCGCCAGACATGGAGATCGAACCGTTCGAATCCAAGCCGTCGCCTTTTGAATCAACCGTAACATTTCCTCCCATGATGGTAAGCTTGTTGTTGCTGCCCTCCGAGGAAGCAAATTGATTCTGTCCAGGACGCCCATTGATCGCGGAGCCGTCATTGCCTCCCCCGATATTGATGCCGTCATCACTAGCCGTTACGTGGATTTCACCATTCGCGATCGTTATATTTGTACTTTCGATGCCTTCATAGCTTTTTGAAATATCGATCTTTCCGCTTGTAACCGTAATCGCCGTATCCGCGTGAACCCCATCGTCTCCGGAAGCAATCGCGAATTGTCCGCCATTGATCGTAATCTGATGGTTACTGTGGACGGAATCATCTGCGGAATCGATCTGGAAGGTTCCGTTATTGACGATCAGGTTTCCTGCTGCTTTCAAGCCTTTCGCGCTGGTTGTATCCGTTTCACTGGACTGCGTAGTGGATTCTGACGCTTGCATTTCCCCAGGCCCTCTGCGGTTTTCCTCTACTTTGACCTCACCGTTTTTACTGCCGCCACCGGATACAACCGTATAGGTCCCGCCATCTATCAGCAAAGACTGAGAAGCTTGAATACCGTCGCTGCCTGATGTTATGGTATATGTCCCCGCTTCCAGCGCCATATAGCCTTTTTCCGTATCGGTATCATAGGTTGTTTTGATACCGTCTCCTCCCGCTTCAACCGTCAACGTTCCGTCTTTTACAGCTACCAGATCACGGCCGATGATCCCATCATCGACTGCATGGACTTCGTACGTTCCGCCCAGGATTTTCAAATCATCTTTACTCTGAATGCCGTTGTTGTAATTCCCGCGGACGACGAGCTTTCCTGTGCCATTAAACGTCAGGTCGTCGCTGCTGAAGATGGCCGCACTCGGTTCTCCAGTAGAGGCGTCAATCTGCGCATAGGTGGCTCCATCCGAGATAATGTTCTCCGTTCCTTCTGGCAAGGAAATGATCGTCTTCCCTGCTTGTTTGATGTAGATGGATGAGCTATCGCTGCTTTGGATGTTTACCCCGTTTAAAACCAAGCGGACATCGCCTTTATCCGCCACATCAACGACGATCTGCCCATTTTCCAGTGACCCGCTCACCACATACGTTCCGGCTGCTTTAATCGTGACGGTCCCTTCCTTCGCTTCGGCTCCAGCGCCTTTAACGCTTGCTGTTTTGCCGTTCAATTGAATCAGGTTGGATGCGTCCGCTTGAAAGTCGGAATAGTTGTCGTTATCGTCATATGTCACGACTTGGCTGATTTTCGTAATCGTATCATCCACAGGTGTGGTGCTGGTCTCATTCGCAGCTACGGACGTATTTGTTGTAGAGGTTGCCTGCAAGGCTGTTGCGCTGCTGCATGCTGTCAATACGGACATACTCAAGAGGAATACCACGAATTTGTTTGCGTGCTTGTTCATTTTCATATCTCCCTTTCCTTCTTAGAAATAGTCTGTTGTGGTTGGATTCATCGTTAATGAGATATCCAGGTTGCCATTTCTGCATCTGATCGCATCCAGGAATTCTTTTTGGTTGGTGAGACGGTCCATCGTCACGGTGTACACGACTTCATAAAGACTGCCCAGCTCGGTTGTTCTTACTTTTTTCAGCTCGTGCTCCACATTGAATTGGGCAAACACTTCTTCAAAAGCTTCGTCGTAGCTCAGATCTTCAGGGACTGTGACTTTCAGGATTTTTTGTGTTGCTTTTTTTGCCCCAAAATTCGTTACCTTTAAAATGAGCATCAGCATGCAAAGCGCTAACGTGAACAACACCCCGTACCCAAATGCCCCGACACCGCAGGCCAGTCCGGCCGCCATCGTAAACAGGACGAAAGCAATATCTTTCGGATCCCCGGCGGCACTCCTGAACCGGATGATCGAGAATGCGCCGGCAAGGCTAAATGCTCTGGCAATGTTGTTGCCAATCAGCAGCACGATAATGGCTACGATTGCAGGCAGCAAGATCGTGGTTAGCATGAAGTTTTGCGAATATCCTTGGGCGTTGCTCGTTTTCATATACGTGAAGCTGATGATGGCTCCTAATATGACCGAGACCGCGATGGTGAAAAGCGCCTGGGTCATCGTGAGATCGGTACTTGTGGCTGTGGTTAACAAAGAATCAAGCATATCTGATACTCTCCCTTACTGTTTGTTGTTGTTGCAGGTTTTGGGTTCTCATCATTTTTTTGTACTCATTTCCATACTTCGAGAAGCTGGTTCGGAACATCTGATATTCGGACAGCATTCTGGCCAGCCACATGGGAATCGTGTTTTCTGCTTTGACCTCCATAAGCCATTGTCCCTGCTCCAGCAAAGGTTCCCCGTGGTCGCCGTTTTCCAGTCTGAGATCATAACGGCGGGATCGGATGTTGGTATCGAAGGTGATGCGCAGGTCACGGTTATTTTTGCAGAACAACGCTTTTCTTTCATAGGCCAGGTATACCTTGGGCTCCAGGTCATAGCGCTGCAGGAAGTAGTCGATTTCTTGCTTTACCTGTTTGTTCATGAAATCTTGCATGGCTGGCTGGATGCCTTTGCTGACATAGTCATAGGCTTCCTGCAAGCTGATCGCCGTTCTTCTTTTGTTGACCAGGCCGAACACCTTTTTCTTGAGTTCCAGGTATACTTTTGCATCGTGCTTAGGGACTCCATATGCCCTTAGTCGAAGCTTTTCCTTGTACTTTGGCTTCGCTATGCTCGTTCTGATCAAGGTGTCGTGTGGTGTATCGAAATAGATGTTGCTGATGGAGTAGAATCCGTGTTGCTTGTTGTACTCGTCCTGTTCCATATATGCAAGCAGTCGCGTGTAGAATGCGTGAAATGCTTTATCATCAAGCAGGTACTTGTTTTCATATCGGTTGAACACTTCAATCGCCATTTGGTGCAACTCCTTTCCCTTTTCGCAATATTTCCCTCGTTCCATGCTCATATCTTAGGGGAGAAACCTTAAAGTAAGCTTAAAGGTTTTACAAAGTCTTCATTTCTTTCCGATAGTGTTTTGTGCCGGGTATGCTGCTGTGCTCTACTACTGAGGATTCTGTTAGTCATGTAGTCATAAAAAAAAGAAGCGTCAATGGACTTTGATTTGTCCTTGGACGCTTCTTGCCTAACCCTCTATGTATGAAAGGGAATATCCGATGGGCATTGTCAATTCTGCAATACAACCGCTCGCTGAAACTCCATACAAAACGTCGTGATCCTCTCATCTGAAGTACAGCTAATCGTCCCGCCATGCTGCTCTACAATCTCTTTGCACACATGCAAACCAATACCGGTGCCCAGATCTTTGGTCGTAAAAACGGTTCAAAAATGACCGGCAAAATATCGGCAGGGATGGGCGCACCGTTGTTTGCAATCTCAATCCTGACATCGTCACCCCTTTGCCTGGCCGCAATGGAAATCACTTTTTCCTCTGTATTGTTCTGCAGAATGTCAACCGCATTGGAAAGGATATCGATAAATCATCGAAGCCCGAAACAGTGGCTACCCGCCAGCGAAAAGATCGACCTGATGTTGCTTCCACTTTAATTGCAGGGAATCATCAAGGTGTACTCACGTTTTCAAAAAAATGAAACAGCCTAAGTTCGGTCCCATACCGAGCTCAGGCTGTTTCGTGCGTCCCTTTAATTATGGGTGGTTGTTGTTTTTTGAAAAAGGCCAGGCCATCCTTAGGAGGATGGCCTTCTCTATGTCATCAATATCAAACTACTCGTGAAAATCGAGTCCCGACCGGACTTCTTTCACATAACCCGCGCGAATGACGAAATCACCGAAATGTTCGCCTTCCTGGCGTTCCTTCGCATACCGATTCAAGATCGGGCGCAGTTCCTCCAGGATTTCTGTCTCGCCGATGTTTTCACGGTACAGCTTGTTCAAGCGATTTCCGGCAAACCCTCCGCCCAAATACATGTTGTATTTGCCGACAGCCTTCCCAATAAACGCAATCTCCGCCAATGCTGGTCGGGCGCATCCATTCGGACATCCCGTCATACGGATGACGATCTCCTCTTCGCGCAAGCCCGCTTCATCCAAGATCAGCTCGATCTTATCCAGCAGCGTAGGCAAATAGCGCTCCGATTCAGCCATCGCCAATCCACAAGTCGGCAAGGCCACACAAGCCATCGAGTTTCTCCGCAACGCGGAATATGGAGTTCCATCATTGAGCCCGTATGCTTGAATGATTTGTTCAATTTCTTGCTTCTTCTCACTGGTTACATTCCCAATGATGAGATTCTGATTTGGTGTAAGGCGGAAATCCCCTGTATGCACTTTGGCAATTTCCCGAAGGCCTGTCATCAGGAGGTAATTGTCCTCGTCCTTCACCCGACCATTCTGGATAAACACCGTATAATGCCACTTATCGTTGCTTCCTTTCACCCATCCGTAGCGATCACCATTATGATCG
Organism: Bathyarchaeia archaeon; assembly: GCA_035644815.1. Lineage (GTDB taxonomy): Bacteria > Bacillota > Bacilli > Brevibacillales > Brevibacillaceae > Brevibacillus_F. The sequence continues at coordinate 11,023 of DASQNU010000176.1, forward strand.
AAATGGTATGGGCGTGTTTCCTGCAGCTTCCACCCGAGTCGCTGCTCGAGCTCACCGATGAACCATTCGATGCCGCGATCGTCAATCGTATATTTGAACCGAGCGTGCTTCCTCACCGCACGATCTCCGTAGTCTCTCTGGATCGTGACCGTCTTCTCGGCGACATCCACGATTTGCTCCGGTGTGATGAAACCAATTACCCTTCCCACCTGCGGATAGGTCTTCGGATCACCGTGGCTCATTCCCATTCCCCCGCCAACGGCAACGTTGAAGCCCAGTAGCCGGCCCCCCTCATGAATGGCAATGAACCCCAAATCCTGAGAGAAAACGTCTACTTCATTGGCAGGCGGTACTGCGATGCCGATCTTGAACTTGCGCGGCAAATAGACAGGTCCGTAGATCGGCTCTTCCTCGATCCCTTCCCGACTGTCGACAACCTTCTCTTCGTCGAGCCAGATTTCATGATAGGCTCGGGTCCGGGGATCAAGATGATTGCTTACTTTTTTGGCCCATTCGTAAACCTCTTCATGGACTTCCGACTGGTACGGATTCGGGTTGCACATGACATTGCGGTTCACGTCCCCGCAAGCAGCCAGCGTGGATAACAAGGCTTCGTTTACTTCCTGAATCACACTCTTCATATTCCACTTGATCACGCCATGCAGCTGGAACGATTGACGAGTCGTCAAGCGAATCGTCCCATTGGCTAATTGCTGAGCGATGCGGTCAATCGTGAGCCATTGCTCCGGCGTGACAATCCCGCCCGCTGCCCGCACACGCACCATGAATTGATAGGCCGGCTCCAGCTTCTGTTTATTCCGTTCGTTGCGCAGATCCCGGTCATCCTGCATGTAGCTTCCATGAAATTTCATCAATCGGTTATCGTCCTCAGGGATAGACCCTGTAATCCGGTCTTCCAGCGTCTCCGCCAGGCTTCCCCGCAGGTAATTGCTTCGTTTTTTAATATCCTCTACATCGCTGTGAGGAGCACTGTTTGGCGAAAGCAAATGATTTTCAGACATGCTTCTATCTCCTCTCGCTATCATTCATTTAACTGAACTCAGTAGACATCCCGCTGATAACGTTTTTCCTGCTGCATCCGTTTCAAGTACTCAACCGCTTCTTCTGAGCCAAGTCCGCCCTCCTGTTGGAGGATGGTGACCAGGGCGGCGTGAACGTCGTGCGCCATCCGCTTCTCGTCTCCGCATACGTAGATGTGAGCCCCATCCTGCAGCCATTGATAAAGCTCTTTGCTCTTCTCCAGCATCCGGTGCTGGACGTACACCTTTTGCGCCGTATCACGAGAAAACGCGACATCCATGCGTGTCAGGACTCCCTCTTTGAGCCAACGCTGCCACTCGGTCTGATAGAGGAAGTCTGTGGAGAAATGCTGATCGCCGTAGAATAACCACGTCTTGCCGCTCGCCCCAATCTCCTCCCGTTCCCCTAGGAAGGAGCGGAATGGAGCGACACCTGTACCGGGCCCGATCATGATCAGCGGTATGTCCGGGTTCTGTGGAAGCTTAAAGTTCGGGTTATGCTGTACAAATACCGGCAGCGTATCCCCTGATTCCAGACGATCGGCGATATAGCTCGAACAGACGCCGTACCGTTCCCGCCCATGCGCCTCAAAGCTCACCTTGCGAATCGTCAGATGTACCTCGTCCGGGTACGCCTTCAAACTGCTGGAAATCGAATAGAGACGAGGTGGCGGCTTTCTCAGAATCGATACGAATTCTTTTGCAGATACGCCTTTCAGGCTGTAGTCTTGCACCAGATCTAACAAATCGCGATTTTTCACATACTCTCGAAGCTCTTGCTCCCGTCCTGCCGCAAGCAGTGCCTGCAGCCCTTTTCCTGCAGAAAGCTTTGCTGCTTGTTCCAAGAGAGGTTTGGTAAGAACCGTGATTTCATAATGGCTGGTAAGCGCCTCTTCCAATGGCCGCTCTTCACCGTTCTTATTGATCGGAACAAGCTCTTCCGGTTTCCAGCCCATCGCTTCGATCAGCTTATGGACGAGACGCGGATGATTCTTGGGATATACGCCCAAGCAATCGCCCGGTTCATACTGGAGGTCGGACCCCTCCAGGGAGAGTTCCAGGTGACGTGTTTCCCGGTCCGATCCGCGTCCGTTCAGATTCAAGTTCTCAAGCACTACAGCCTGGAACGGATTCGTGCGTGAATATTCTGTCTCCGTAGTCCTTTCGATCGCTGCACCGCCGACGCTTGCAGTGACCTGGGGTGCCGACGCTTCACTGAGACTGGCCAGGACATGATTCATCCATTCTGTAGCTGGCTCGTCAAAATCTACATCGCAATCGACGCGGGGAGTGAGACGCTTGCCGCCGAGCTCTTCCAGCCGCTTGTCGAAGTCCTTTCCCGTTTGACAGAAAAATTCATACGAGGTATCTCCCAAAGCCAGCACGGAAAACCGCAAGCCCTCTAACCCGGGCGCTCGTTTGCTGTGCAGGAATTCATGGAAAGAGAGGGCGTTGTCCGGTGGCTCACCTTCCCCGTGCGTGCTGACCACAATGAGCAAATTTTGCACCTTTTTCAATGTATTCGCTTTGAAATCACTCATGGAGGAGAGCGTTACCTGGAAGCCCTGCTCTTGAAGCTTTCCGGTCAGCTTCTTGGCCAGCTTTTGGCTGTTTCCAGATTGGGAACCGAAGAGCACCGTCACCTCTTTGGAAATGACTGGCGCAGCTGCTGTTAATGCAGCTTGTGGCGCAGCGTTCATCGGTATTTCCGCTTTATGAAGAGCCGCCAGATATCCGCTGAGCCAAACCTTTTGCACCTCAGTCAGCGTGGGCAGCAACCGATTCAGGAGCTCCACTTGTTCCTGACTGAAAGGACTGTCTGTCACCTTAAGTACCAACGATATGCACCTCGCACAGGACAAATTATTCCGAGTAATTTGATCAACTTAGTTTTTTTAACTATCTCACAAATAG
>DASQNU010000177.1:0-6048 GCA_035644815.1 Bathyarchaeia archaeon
GGATTGGCGTTATAAGCATCCACGATCGAAATCTCGTGGTGCTTCCCAGCGCCATTCAAAAAGCTGCCGGTTTCATACAGAGCGGTCCCCTTCGCCAGCCAGATCAATTTTGCTGGATCAAAACCGGGATCCATTTCGAAATAATTGTTTTCCGCATAGATTTTGGAAGACTTGCCGATGCCCCAGGTATAGACGTATTTGTCGTTGCCGTCACTCTTGTAGTAATTATTGTACAGATGCACTTGGCCAAAACGGACGCGCGGCGCACGTTCGCCAATATTTTCATAATAGTTGTGGTGGAAGGTGATGCGCAGACGTCCTTCATCCGTTGTGGCGTTGTCGCTGGAGCCAATCAGATTCGTTTTGCTATGATCGCTGAAATGATTGTAGGAGATCGTAATCAGATCCGCTCCGCTTTTCGCATCAAGCAGGCCGTCATGGTGCTGGTATTCACGCCCGAAGTACGTTTCGTTCATGGTATCGGGACGATCGCCATCATTGAACGTGCAGTGATCCACCCAGACATGCGTAGAACCGACAATAGAGAGGTTGTCATATTCAGAATTCCAGTTGCCTTCTGCTCCGTCGGTCGGATCCCACTGTGGGAAATAATCGTAGGCATCCTGAAATTCGATGTTACGAATGATCACATTATCCACTTTTGTCAGGAGCAGACCGCCTCCCACGATTTTGGCTTCATTCCCCAAACCAACCAGCGTCGTGTTGGAACCCACATTGATCAGTACCCGTTCTGCTTGATTTTTCTGTGAACGAGCCCGCGCCTCCTCCAATGGTCCGGCGACGTCCTTTTTCCCCCATGTCTTTGGATCGTATGCCTTCAAGTACTCCTCGATGGTGTAGGCCGGGTCTCGGTACTCGTTGTATCCGAGCGGCTTGTTTTGGTCATCGACACTCAAATTGATCGTGCCTCTGACGTAAATGATTTTCGGCGTATCGTTCGCTCCATTGGTCTTGTTATCGCCACCCAATGCCTCGACCAGCTCCTGTCGATTGGTCACCGTATGCACCTGTTCTGCGCTCACCTTGCTGCCGCCCGTCGTGCCTGTGGAGTAGGCAGCCCATCCATCGTTTTTGCCCAGCACTTCACGCCCCAGATCTGTCTGACTCGCTGATAACGGCGTTATTGCGGAAGTCCAAAATAGAAATGCTAGTGTCAGCCCTGCGATATTCTTCATGACCTTCCCCGCCCTCTCTGCTTCTACTCATTTTTATACTTAATACAGAAAATCCTCGCGCTGCGGCGTAAACACGTCTAATATGATCGAGCAGTCCTCCAGCGCCACTACTCCATGCTCGACGTTGGACGGGATGTAGACACTGTCTCCTTGGCGCAGAATCTGTGTTTCGCTGCCCAATGTGAAGGCAAAGCTCCCGTGCACGATATAGCTCACCTGCTCATGGGGATGGGAATGCATCGCTCCGACCGCATCTTTTTTAAATGTCACCTCTGTCATCATCAATGTCCCGCCTGCGCCCAAAATCTTGCGGGTAACCCCTTCTCCTGTTTCGGTTACTTCCACGGTTTGACCTTGTACGAACAACGCGTTCACTCTCCTTTTCTTTTATGGGGAAATCCTCTCCTATAGATGGATCAAATACAGCTGGCATTTCCCATCCCGATCAGATGTGTACAGGATTTTCTGATTATCCCAGCTGAACGTCGGGTGACAATGGGTCTGCTGGGTGTACCACGAGGTCTGATGGGTGCACAGCGTCTCGAGACGTGCTTCTTCCCCCTCAAGATGGATCAGGACAAGATCCTCGACCTCATCACCTACGAGCAAGTTGTTCTCCCGATTGGCATGATAATGGTTGCAATAATAAGGCAGGTCGATGCGTCTGACCACTTTCCCTGTTTTATCGGCCCAGCCGATGTATGGAATCTGTTCGGGATCTGGCTCCTGCGCGTGCTGGATCGTCGCTTGTGTCTTGTCGGATGTGATCGTGCCGTCGTGGCCTTTGCGGCGATTGTCAAAAAAGATCAAGCCGTCCTCGGTCCAAAACTCATGGCCGATGCAATCGTCTTCTTCTTGGCGAACACAGGGCTCCACTTTTCCCGTCACGATATCCAGCAGCCAGATGCGCTGATGGACCAGATTCCAGGGACCTTCATGGCAAAACATCGCCAGCGTGCTGTCATCGGGGGCAAACTGGAAATGCCCAAGCCAGTGTGTATCCTCCCAAACATCTACGGCCTTGTTGAAACCGTCCAGATAGACCAGCGTGATCCACCCTTTTTTCGTGGCGTACATCGTTTCCTTGAAGCCGGAATAGTTGGCGCCTCTGGAGATCGGCACTTTTTCATTTCGCGCCAGCCCCAGATATTTTTTGTTTGGTGCGAAGAATGGATGGCCCAGGTGAACCTCTCCTGTTTCTTCATACACCACCGTGTTGACGTTGGTCGTGGTATCCAGCACCTTGATCTGCTTTCCTGTCACGTAGGCGATAAGCTGGCTGTCTGGCGTCTTGGTATGAGAGCTAGGGACGATCCCCTCTGGTTCATCGGTCAGCTGCGTCATCGTCCCTGTTTCCAGATCCATCTTGAAAAGATTGTAGACCTCCGGCACGACCGACGCTCTGTCTGACAAGAAATAAATCTCTTTATCGCCCACGGTAAAGGAGTTGTCGGTAAAATAGAAATGATAGTTGTTCGAGTCACCGGCCGTTAATTGCCAGATGACTCTCCCGGTTTTCTCATCCTGTATCTCTCTTTTTTCAGATGGATAGGTTTGCCCGATCACTTTTTTTCCCCTCTCCTATTTCAATGTCTGTACGTGGGCATCATATTGCTGCTTCGATTTTTCCAGTGTCGCTGCCCATTCGTTCAGAAACTCCTCTACGGTCTTCTTGCCGCTCATCACCGCTTGAATATTCGGATCAATCACCTGGTCAAGAATGGAACGGTAATCTGGCTGGTGAACGCCGGGATAGTAATAAACGGTATTTGGGCTTTGCAGGACTGAGGTCGCCACTTTCAAATGCTGGGCATTTTGCACCCAATCCTCTTTCAAGGCGTCTTCATGCGTTGGCAATTGACCAATGCTTTGGTTCCAATAGCTTTGGCTAGGTGCTGAGGCCAGGAAGCTTACGAATTTCCAAGCTTCTTCCGGATGCTTGGTCGATTTGAAAATGCTGTAGCCGTTGGTGTTGTATCCTTCCACCACATACTTGCCGTCAGCGGTCTTTGGAAGAGGCAGGGCGGCATACTGGCCTTCCTTCAAAGCTTTGCTGTGCTCGCCGTACGAACCGATATTGTGCTGGATCATCGCGACCGCACCGGTATCAAAGCCCGCTACCATCGCCTTGTAGTCATTGGTAATATCGCTGTCCGGGGTATATGTCTTGTACAGGCCCAAATATTTTTTCACAAACTCCACATGCTTCGGATCGTTGATGGTGCTCTTGCCGTTCGCATCATAAAAGTCGGTGATGCCGGAATAGGCGTACATCATCCGTTGCAGCTGGAAGGAGCCGCCTTTGCCGCCGCGAATGCTGAAGCCGTAGCGGTTTTTGCTCTTGTCGGTCATTTTCTCGACAGCCGTGTAAAACTCGTCCCATGTTTCAGGCGCTTTTACCCCTGCTTCGGTAAACCAGTCAGGTCGGTACCACAAAATGTCCAGATTGATGGTGTTCGGCATTTGATACAGCTTCTTATCAATGACCACATCGCGATTGGATTGGATCACAGCAGGGTTGATCTTATCCTTGTCGCTCCACTTTTCAAAAAATTCATCCATCGGATACAGTGCGCCACGAATCGAGAAGTCTGCCAGCCACGTCGTTTGCACGCCCCCTACGTCCGGCAAATCCTCTGCGGCGATGGCCGCATCGTATTTTTGCTTGGCGGATTTGTTCGGCAAGCCGACGTACTCGACGTCAATGTTAGGGTTTTCCGTTTCAAAGCGTTTGATTAGCTCTTCATAATAGGGAGTACGCTGCGGTCCAGCGTTCTCATCCCAGAATGTAATCTTCACCTTTTGGTCGGCAGCAGGCGCTTCTTTTGGCCCTTCATCCTTGATCACCGTTTCTTGTGGTCCAGATCCACAGCCTGTTACCAGTAAGGAAGAAAGGAGTACAGCTGCTCCTATTTTGCGCATATCACGAAACATAAGTGGTTCCCCCTTTTTTCGATCAATCTCTTTATCCTTTTACCGCGCCGCCAAGGCCATTGACCAAGTGCTTTTGCGCATAGGCGAACATCAGGATGGCTGGGATCAATGCGATGACAGAGCCCGCGGCAAGCGCCCCGTAGTTAACGTTGAACTCACCCATCATATAGCTGAGGCCAATCGGCAGCGTAAAGCGCTCCTCCTGGTTGGTCAGCATGAAAGCAAACAGAAACTCATTCCACACATGGATAAACGTAAATACTCCCGTCGCGACAATCCCCGGCATCAGCACCGGCAGGACCACCTTGAATATGACCTGCAGCCGATTGCAGCCATCCACCATCGCCGCCTCCTCCAGCTCTCGCGGCACATTGGAGATGAAGCCATTCATCAGGATGGAGTTGAATGGCAACTGAAAGGTCGTATACGTAATAATCAGAGATAAAGGATTACTGATCAAGCCCAAGCTCTTGAAAATCAGGAACAGCGGGATGATCAGCATCGCTCCTGGCACAAATTGCGTACAGAGCAGCAGCAGCATGAACGCGCCCTTTCCTTTGAACCGGTAGCGGCTCAGCGCATAGCCGACCAGCGTGGCGAAGATCAACACGAAAAACACCGTGCAAAACGCGATCAATAGGCTATTCTGAAAATAGGTGGAAAATCCTACCCCATCCCAGGCCACACGAAAATTTTCAAGGGTAAAGGAAGACGGAAAATACTCGAGCGGTGTCTTGACGATATCCCCTTCCGGCTTGAACGCCGTATTGATCGTCCAGTAAAACGGAAACAGCGTAAAAATGACGGTGATCGCCATAGGCAGGTAGAACACAAACAGGCGATCCATGTTTTTTTGAAATGTACTCATCATCCCTCCTCCTTTTGGAACCGGCTGATTCTCAAGTAAGCGATTGCAAAAACGAGCAAGAGGCCAAACGAGACTACTGTCAGGGCCGAACCATAGCCAAAATTGTTCGAATGGATCGCCTGCTCCGCAATATACATGGTCAGTGTCGTCGTTTCATGTGCTGGCCCACCGCCTGTCAGGTTAAAAATCAGGTCGATGTTGTTGAATTCCCACACCGTACGCAGCAAGGTCGTCAAAATGATCGTGTTTTTCAGGTGTGGAAGTGTAATGTGGATAAATGTTCTCCATCTTCCTGCCCCATCGACCTTGGAAGCCTCGTACAGTTCTTCCGGGATGCTTTGCAGACCTGCCAGCAAGGTAATGGCGAAGAAAGGAATGCCTCGCCACAACTCTGCTATGACCACAGAAGCAAACACCGTGTCCAGGTTGGCCAACCAAGCCTGATTCTGTTCGATAATCCCGAGTTTTTTCAAGATATCGTTAATCACACCCATGTGCTCGTTGTACATGAGCGACCACATGACAGAGGTTAATACCCCCGATATGGCCCATGGCGTAAACGCTGCCGCACGGATAAAAGCGCGGAACCGAAAGCTTTGATTAAGCAATAGCGCGATTCCCATACCTGCGAGCAACTGCAAGGTGACCTGGCTCACCACCCATTTCAGGGAGATGCCGAGACTTGAGAAAAACTGCGGGTCTTGCGTAAAGATGCGAATAAAGTTATCCAATCCGGCGAACCCGTTATAATATGGCTGGCTCGCATCGTAATGCTGCAAGCTGTAGTAAAAGACATTGCCGAGCGGATAAAAAAGAAATCCGACAATGAGAACAATGGCAGGAGAAATAAACAGATAGGGCATCCACTTTTCCAGCTGGAACATTGAACCTTGTTTCTTTTCCTGTGCCCGCATCTGTGCTTCTTCCTGTGCCTGTAATCTGCTTTGCATCTGCTCTCTCCTTTCTTACGATGGTGACTTCATTGTAAGAAAGTGCGTAAACTTTCTGAATGTAATTTCTTTTTGAAAACGTTTACTTTTTTTATGGGTG
>DASQNU010000178.1:0-8210 GCA_035644815.1 Bathyarchaeia archaeon
GGTCGACGGGCAGCCATAGGCCATCGCCTCCATGATGAGTGCGGCCTCAAGGCGGCCGAGGCCGATGCCGCCCGACGCCTCGCTGACGTAGATAGCGCCGAAGCCGAGTTCGGCCGCCGCCTTGATCGTGTCGCGTGGGAAGTGGTGCTTCTCGTCCCACTCGGCGGCGAACGGGGTGATCGCGTCGGCGGTGAAGCGCTGCGCCGTCTCCTGGATCGCGCGCTGGTCGTCGTTGAGGTCGAACTGCATGGACGCTGCTGTAGCGCAAGGATCAGCGCGGTTCCACGGGTGCGCCGAAAGGTATCTCCCCAATCGCGTCGGAGGTCGCGGGTTCGAGTCCCGTCAGCTCCGCCATTTTAAATGGTGGGCGAAGATTTTCTTAAGGCTCGGTAGCTCAGTCGGTAGAGCAGAGGACTGAAAATCCTCGTGTCGGCGGTTCGATTCCGTCCCGAGCCACCACTTATTATAAAAGCGTGCCGGTGTAGCTCAATTGGTAGAGCACCTGACTTGTAATCAGGGGGTTGTGGGTTCAAGTCCTATCGCCGGCACCAGTTTCGAAATAGCTTACAATGCGGACGTAGCTCAATTGGTAGAGCGTCGCCTTGCCAAGGCGAAGGTCGCGGGTTCGAGACCCGTCGTCCGCTCCATAAGAAGTACAAAGTTAAACGAAGAGAATCGCAAGGACAATTGTTCTTGAGGAAAGTCCACGCTCGTCCAAGCTGAGATGCTTGGAGTATGGAGGCTAGGGCTAATAACCCTAGGAAGCTTGATGAAAAGCTTACGCCAGGGAAAAGGGCTAAGTCCACTGGATATGCCCTGAATACCTTGAAAGTGCCACAGTGACGTAGTTCCCATGGAAACATGGGAAGTGGAACGAGGTAAACGCCCTCTGCGAGAAACCCAAATTTGGTAGGGGAACTACTCCAAAGAAAAAATGAACGGAGGAGTAGCACACCAGAGCTGGTGTGAGATAGATGATTCTCCTTCGTTGTGTGAGGATGGCTTCCGTTAACAGCACAATGAAGAACAGAACGTGGCTTACGGAGACTTTGTACGTGCCTATTATTTATGTATAACAGTTGGATACACAAAGATATCCTGAGATGCGCGTTATGGCTGTTATGTTTTTAACCTTACGTGTTTTTAGGGAAACAGAATTCCATGACAGATGTCAGGCCCACCTCCATTAGGACGCATGGGAAGACAGACACATGGTTGAGTTGCCCACCTGTTAGTTGCAGGTTAAAGAAACATGAGGCTGAACGGCAGATTGGGACGTCTTACGTACATAATAGACCTAGGGATACTGCTCCCTAGGTCTTTGCTGTGCCTCTAATGATTATTAAATAAATAATCGTTATTTGGAGGAATCAATGGAACGATGAATTGTATTTAACGAAGTTCAATCTTGACTATCTAGTGCATCTTTACTACAATTCAGAATAGTCAACAAATTGACCAAAGTGGAGTTGAATAAAGTGGTGAAACATCATGATGATATACGAGCAAATATAGTCATCGACATTTTTCGATCATCCAATCTTCTCGGACGTGTTGGAGGTAGATTGGCGTCACAAACAGGATTGGCCAGTGTTCAGCAATGGATCCTTTTAGATACCATTTCCCAAGAAGGTGAGGTGTCATTAAAGGATTTACGCCAAAACACATTAGTCACCAAACAGAACATAACTGGAATGGTTGAACGTCTCAAACAGAGTGGGTATGTAGTTGCTTACGAAGACCCCGTGGATCGGCGAGTGACCCGTGTTCAATTAACGCCCAAGGGTGAAAAGGTTCTAGAATTGTTAGAACCGCTGACATATGAAAGTAATAAAAAGACCTTTAGCAAATTTACAGATGATGAATTAAAGACATTCGCTTCTTTACTTGATCGCCTGGTTAACGATCTGAATGAATAGAGGTAGGGAAAAGAGTGAAGACTTGTATCGGTCACAATTGAGTAATTATTGTGAAAAACGATAGCTCCTCAAAGTAATATCATAGTTCACTGGTATCGTCTAAATGATCACGATAATACCGTATAGCGCGACTATATCGTCGAATATTCTCACAAGTAGAGGTCTCAACTAGGCTATCCAGCAGAATTTGAACAGATCCTTCAAAATCTTTAGCGCTATATTTGGACAGGGCCAAAAATACTCTCAGAGAATGATCATCAGGAAATAACGAAATCCCCTCATTTAATACACTTATTGATTTTTCAAACATTCCGATACAGCGGTAAGTGCTTCCCAGTCCTAAATAGGCACCATGAAGATCGTCTATTTGGAGATTGCCTAAAGCGATAGCTTTCTCATAGTATGGAACGGCTTCTTTTTCAAGTCCAAGCATATCGTGAGTAGATGCGCATTCATAGAAAATTTTTGCGGACTCTGGGTACTGTTCGGAAAGATTGATGAGTTTCAATCTAGCATTCTCAATCATTTTATGAAATTTGGCTTCGTCTTTTTGACGAATTGAACGGGCATTTTCAATTTCGTTTAGGATTACTTCAAGCATAGTAGAAGGCATAATAAGCACCCCTTTATTTCTGATTGGTATCTTAACTATAACTTAGGCAAGTTTTAAGGGAAATGTATTTTCCGTAAAAGCAATTAGATGGGGCCATAAAGTAGCTCAACGATCAGTGCATTTTCACATTTATTTCAGCGAATAATCGTAACGAATGAAACCTTTATGATGAGCAATTTTGTCATAAAGAGCTCGAGCAGTGGAATTATCCTGGCGAGTTTGCCAGTAGAGTCCAGAAGCGTTTTGTTCACGTGCTTCTTGAGCTACCCGCTCTATAAGTGCGCGGGCGACACCATTACCGCGAGCAGTTTCATCGACGAAGAGGTCCTGCAAGTAGCACACATCTTCATTCCAGATATTGGGCTGAAAAACGTAGTGGGTGATACCGACCAAGTTTCCATGAAGATACGCGCCGAAACCGAAGATCCCATCACCGTTAAGTAAGCGGTTCCAAATCTCATTGTATTTGGATTCTGGGAGCTCAGTCTCATAAAAGGCTTTGTAGCTTCGAGCTAATACTTCCCAATGGTAGCGATCCTCTGCCTTAAATGGGGCGATGTCAATCATCATTTCTCTGTTCGTGTTGTCTGTCACTAGAAATTCAACTCCCTTTTTGCACCCAGGTAAGATTTGTTTATCTATATTATCACGAATCGTTCTCGGTTAAAGGGTGCAGAAAATTGTTTTTATATCTGGTCAGATAAGGTCTCAGCGAAAGTTCTGGACGGAAAATTTTTCATATAAACCGAATGGGAACCCATTCCATGGAGGTGGAAGCAGGAGACCTTATCGGGAAACCGAGCGGGCCTGACCTGACCTCGCAGATTCTAGCCGATAGAGGTGAGCCCGTAACATTTTGGACTTAGAGGCATGGCCTGACGCTCGCTAGAATACCAAGGATGTATTGTATTATCCGGATTTCAGCGAAATTCAGCTTCAAAACACTGATTGGAGCGCTGTAATTTCGGATGAAGCACTTCAGAGTGCAGCTGATAAAGGACGTCATTATGAAGACGGATATCATCGGAATTTGGACAGTACATGGACGTCGAAAGACATTCTAGGAGCACCTGCCCGACGAGAGGACTAGAAAGATTCGAGGGACTTCAGGGGCATGACATAACGGGAATCATTAGTGGAATAACCAGGGAGCAGATTGCTGAAGCAGCTGCTCCTTTTTCATTGAAGCAACTTATAACCTCATTAAAAAGATACGCCCCCAAATAATCCTTCCTAGGCATAACCAATTTGAAATAAGAGGAGAGAAAGGCGTTGACACCCATAATTAGATTGTTTAAAATTCAATTGTGAGCAATTAAGATGAAAGGCTTAAGTCTTTCAAGTAAAATGAAATTTTGATCTGACTGAATACTTGAAACTTAAGTATTTATCAACTTTGTTTTGCTATCTATGCTTCTTCCTTCCTGTATAAGTGCAATGAAGGATGAACGGAAGGTATGGATAGAGGTAACAGAGAAAGAAGCTGTGAAGAAAGAAGCGATGTGCGTACCGCAAATATGTTTCACTCTTTAGGGTATTACACAAAAGCTGTACGTTGATGTATTGGCACAATGAAGCGAATGTTGGGAAATGTAAACTAAGAGAAGAGGGATGTAAAATGACAGTTTTATACACAGCAAGTGCTACAGCCGTAGGTGGCAGATATGGACGAGTGGTTTCTTCTGACAGCGTTCTAGACTTAGATTTAAAGACACCAAAAGGGCTTGGCGGATCAGGCGGACACGGGACAAATCCAGAACAATTATTTGCAGCCGGTTACTCTGCTTGCTTTGACTCGGCATTAAACCTTGTGATTCGCCAAAAAGGGGTGAAAGGTGTAACGGCAACGGCAGTAACTGCAAATGTTTCCATTTTAAAAGATGAGGCAGACAATGGGTTTAAAATTGCAGCTGAACTTGAGGTCGAAATAGAAGGTGTAGATAAAGCAACCGCAGAGGAGCTTGTAGAATCAGCACATCAAGTATGCCCATATTCCAAAGCGACAAAAGGAAATATCGAGGTAACTTTAAAGGTTGTATAGATGCAATCGTCATGCAGGATAGAGTAGAAATCGCTCAATAAAATTGCGGCAGAGTCTAGGATTTTATTTTGTGGTCCTTGGCTGCCGCTATTTTGATTTTTCTGCTTAGTCTAATTACCTTGTTTTTAACAAACACCTCTGCTGCTGGCGAGCCATTGGAGACTACGCTGCAGAGCCGTAATCCCCCTTTTCAACGAGGAAAAACAAGTTTAACATTTCTACTCTTCCAAATCTAAACTTTCTAAAAGCCATATCAGTCCAAAACTGAAAACTAGTGCGATTGTACTTAGAATCAGTAATAATTTCATTTTTGATACGAAATCTTCCGCTTCTTTTCCTAGCTCCTCTTGTACCAATGCACTTATTTCTATAGACGGATTCATCTGGATAAGTTCATGAAAAACCCTACTCCAATGATCAAGATCAAGCGAAACAGCAGGGAAGTAATACGATGATGTTTTTGTAGAAAAGACAACTGAATTCACATGAAAAGCGGGAGAAAGCCCTAACGAAATCGTGGTTAGTTCCTCAATGGGGATTTCGTTTTTTAATAAGCTTTTTGTTGTAAGAACCCCATTATCGATCTTTATAGAAAAGAAAAAAGATTTTACATATAAGCAAAGAAGTAGCAGCAAAATGGGGATAATCAGTATGCCACCAATATCGGTAGAAGAGATTCGCTGGTCTGAGAGGGTATCTACTAAAAGGTAACCGATAAACGATAGAGTGACAAAAAGAGTTGCTCCGATATACATTTGAGTTTCAAAATGATTGCGATTTTTTGCTTTCCATAGCATCATCAATCTCACATCCATGAATTTTTTTTAGTGTATCATTACATAAATATAGTGAATACATACTTATTTCCTAATTTCCCCATACCTTTCAAAAAAGCACCCTGGAGTAATTCATTCACTCAGGGTGCCTTTTGCTATGATTTATGGTAAAGGGGATAGTCAACTTACTGCAGCCAGTGATAGACAATGCTAGGTGTCTCCTCCTCCGGGCCAGCTGGCAGTATGAATCGCTGGGGGTTCGACCAGGCAGGAAAAGCAGCAGGTTTGCCGGATATGATCACATCGGTACCGGGGGTGACGAATGAATACAATTCCTCGACATCCGGGTTGAGCAAGCGTATGCAGCCAAGCGACATGGCGGCTCCGATGCTTTTCGGAGCATTTGTGCCATGAATGGCATAGTCTCCTGCGTGAAAAATCAAGCCCCGTGTGCCATATATGTGATCATGCCCGCGTGGTTGATTGATTTTCTGCTGAATCTGAAAGTAGCCTTCTGGCGTTGAGGACTGTTTGCCAATGCCAATCGGATAACTTCTGACCGGTTGGGAACCACTCATCAGCGTCATGCGGTAAGAGGAGAGATTGACGATGATCTGTAAAGGCTCCAACGCGGCAGCAGGCTCAGGATAGCCGGGGACAGGCAAGACATTTGACAGACTACCCCAAGGATTTTCGGGTTGAAAGGCTGTAGGCGTATACGTCCAACCGTTGTTTTCGGCCTTGGGAGTGTGCACGGGCAATACTGGCAATGAGTTAGCTGGGTAAGAGCCTGCCAGTACCGAGAGTGTGTCGGGCAGTCGGCCGGTACGTTGATAATGATGATAGAGCGCATTGCGCAAAATCAACGTCTGTTCAAGGGTCAGCTGTTCTTCTCTATGTGTTTGCTTCGCTGCGAGGATAGCGGAATCATTTTCGCATTTGCAGTTCAGCGGGTACCATTTTTGCGTCAGAAAAGACTGAGTCGCCGGATCATAGCGGAGCACACCTTTCACCTGTTGTGGCCTGTAAAAGGTCAGCGGGGTAAACAAGGGAGTTCCAGCTGATTCGGGAACGATGAGCAACGAAAACGGTTGCTTCGGTGTAGGTCTTTGGGCGAGCAAGTATTTTTTGATATGCGCTCTCGCCTGCTCGCTCGTCATATTTGCAGGGACAGCGATCACTTCTGTATGATTTCGATGTTCAGTGGTTTGGCCAGCTGAAATGGGTGGCTGCGTTGCTGGGCTTCCGGGTCCTCCTGCTGGATCGGGCAGACTCAGCAGCCCGAACAGAAGAAGCAGCAGAGAGGCGATTCCGTGGCGCGTACGTTGTCGGCGCAAAAGACGCTTTTCAGAACGTAATAGCACATGGTAAGCTTCGCGGGCTTCCTCCTGAAACGAATCCGACTTGCAGCGCAGAGCCTGCCGATAGGCTTCCAGAGCCAACTCCGGCTTTCCGCGCTGTTCCCATTCGCGGCCAAGAGAAAGCCAGCCTACAGCCTCATTGGGATGCTTTTCGGTAAAGAAACGGAAGAAGGCCAGGTCATTTTGCTGGGAATGTGTATGTAAATATGCAATTTTTTCTTGCAGAAATTGAGCTTTGTCCATGAATGCCCCTCCTACAAGTGGTATCGGAAAAGAATGGAAAACATGTTAGAATGACGTTAAAAGAATGGTGGGAGGGAGTGGCATGATCACACCGGAACCTGTCCAACGTGTCCGTGCGTATGTACAAGCATTCGATGCACTACTGGAACCAATCCTCTTTTCCGAACAAATGAAAACAACGGAAGAGGCTGCAGCCGCCTTGGGAGTGGAGACGGGGCAGATCGCCAAGACACTCCTGTTTCGCACAAGCCAGGGCTATGGACTGTTTGTTGCAGCGGGCGACAGGCGAATCCGCAACGCGCAAGTCCGAGAAGAGCTTGGCGGAGGCAACGTAAAAATGGCAACGCCTCAGGAAGTAGAGGAGATTACCGGATTTCAGGTAGGAGCGGTATGCCCCTTTGCTTTGCGACAAGCAGTGCCTATCTTTATTGACGAATCATTGTCACGCTTTGATCGAGTCTATACAGCGGCAGGCATCGCCGAAAGTCTTTTGCCCTTGTCGTTTACACAGCTTGTAGGGATTACGGGTGGTAAAGTAATAGAGCTTGTCAACTTATCATCTTAGCGTACGATTATGCGCCAAAAAACCCCGTTATGCGAAAATAACGGGGTTTTTTGTGTGTAAGTCACAGCCGATCATCCTATCGGGATGTTGATGGCTTCCGACCGATAGATACGTTGCCCACGCTTGGAAAAGCGCTCCTCATATTCGGTCATGACATTGTCTTGTGCAAATTCGGAGTGGTGCAGATCAAAGGTGATATGACGCAGCTGGAAACTCTCATTGGCAAACTGATTCAAGGAGAATTCGAACAGCTTCTCGTTGTCCGTTTTCAGATGGATTTCGCCATTTTCCTTCAATACTTGACGATACGTGTACAAAAAGCTCTTGTAGGTCAACCGGCGCTTGTAGTGGCGTTTTTTCGGCCACGGATCGCTGAAGTTCAAGTAGATGCGATCGATTTCCCCAGGTGCAAACAGTTCTGTCAGAAGCTCCGCATTATATTGAACAAAGGCGAGATTCGGAATCTCTTGCATCTCTGTACGTTGGGCAGCACGATAAATCACTTCCGCTTTCAATTCGATGGCGATAAAGTTGATCTCAGGATGCTTGGACGCCAAGGTCGTGATAAATCTCCCTTTTCCACAGCCGATCTCAATGTGGATGGGATGGTTATTCCCGAAATATTCGTGCCAACGGCCCTTGTTTTCCAAAGGCTTCTCGATAAACGTCGGATATTGAAGCAGGGCTTGTTC